>JASLFM010000418.1 GCA_030150585.1 Acidovorax sp. | reverse complement strand
CGGCGGTGCGGTGTCAGTCACCCCGCTATTGTTGCGCGGCCATCACACCTGCATGCAGACCAGGACCAGCCCCACGAGCATCAGCCCCATGCCAGCCTTCTCGGGGCGCGTGAACGACTCGCTGAGCATGCGGCGCGACACAAGGTAGCTGAACACCACCTCCACCATGCCCAGCGTGCGCACCGGCCCTGCGCCCTGCATGGCGTAGGCTGTGAACCACGCGAGCGACGCGGCTGCGCCCATGCTGCCCGCCACGAGCGACATGCGCCAGGCGCGCAGCAGGGGGCCCAGTCCCTTCTCGGTCCTGAGCACCACCCAGGCGCCAAGCCCCAGCGTTTGCAGCGTCTGCGCGATCAGCACCCCCCAAGCCCCCGACAGCCAGGGGGACTCGGCGCCCAGCGCCAGCGCGCCGCCGCGGTAACCCACGGTAGCGATGGCGAAGCAGGCGCCACAGGCCAGACCGTACAGCGCCGAGCGGTTCAGCCACGCCGAGAGCGACAGCATCTGCCCACGCGGCGGCAACGACAGCAGCAGCACGCCCGCCGTGGCCACCAGCATGGCCAGCAGCGCCACCGGCGTGGGCAGCTCGTGCAGGAAGACGCTGGCAAACAACGCTACCTGCAGCACCTCGGTCTTGGACAGCGTCACGGCCACGGCGAAGTTGCGCTCCTTCATCGCCAGCAGCAGCGCCGCCGTGGCTGCCACCTGAAAGAACGCCCCCAGCGCAATCCAGCCGAGGTAGGCAGCGCTGAAATGGGGCACCGCTGGTGCCCGTTCCGGCACGCCGTACAGCAGCGCCAGCCACAGCCCGGCGAACGGCAGGCCGTAGAGAAAGCGCACCAGGGTGGCGGGCAGCGTGCCGAGCTCGGCCGTGAGCGAGCGCTGGGCGGTGTTGCGCGCCGTCTGCGCCGCCGCGGCGAACAGCACCACGGGCACCCACAGCCAGGGTGCGATGGCGGAAACGGAGGGAGTCATGCGCCAGCGAGCATAGCCACGCCAGGCCCCACGCGCCGCGCCGTATCGCGAAGCCCCCCGCAGCGCGCGGCGATGGCGTCAGCGCACCGCCGTGGGATAAGTGCCCGGCACGAGGATGGAGCGGTCCACGTTCTGGATGTTGGTATGGCCGCAAAAAGCCATGCTCACGTCCAGCTCCTTGTGGATGATCTGCAGCGCGCGCGTCACGCCCGCCTCGCCGAAGGCGCCCAGGCCATAGACCATAGAGCGGCCGATCATGGTGCCGCGCGCGCCCAGGGCCCAGGCCTTGAGCACATCCTGGCCGGAGCGGATGCCACCGTCCATCCACACTTCGAGCTGGTTGCCCACGGCATCGACGATGGCCGGCAGCGCGTGGATGGAGGACGGCGCGCCGTCGAGCTGGCGGCCGCCGTGGTTGCTCACCACGATGGCGTCGGCACCGTTTTGCGCAGCCAGCACCGCGTCTTCCACCTCCATGATGCCCTTGAGGATGAGCTTGCCGCCCCACTGCTGCTTGACCCAGCGCACATCCTCCCACGACAGGCGCGGGTCGAACTGCTCGTTGGTCCAGGCGGCCAGCGAATTCATGTCCGACACCCCTTTCACATGCCCCACGAGGTTGCGGAAGGTGCGGCGCTTCGTGCCCGCCATGCCCAGGCACCACTGCGGCTTGGTCATGAGGTTGAGGATGTTCTTCAGCGTGGGCCGGGGCGGCGCCGTGAGGCCGTTCTTGATGTCCTTGTGGCGCTGGCCGATCACCTGCAGGTCGAGCGTGAGCACGAGGGCGCTGCATTTCGCGTCCTTGGCGCGCTGGATCATGCGGGCCATGGCATCGCGGTCGCGCATCATGTAGAGCTGGAACCAGAATGGCGCCGTGGTGTTCTCGGCGATGTCCTCGATGGAGCAGATGCTCATGGTCGACAGCGTGAACGGGATGCCGAACTTCTCGGCCGCGCGCGCGGCGTGGATCTCGCCGTCGGCATGCTGCATGCCCGTGAGTCCCACGGGCGCGATGGACACAGGCATCTTCGCCTGCTGGCCCACCATGGCGGTGGCCGTGCTGCGGCCTTCCATGTTCACGGCCACGCGCTGGCGCAGCTTGATGGCCTGGAAGTCAGCCTCGTTGGCCCGGTAGGTTCCCTCGGTCCACGAGCCCGAATCGGCATAGTCGTAGAACATGCGCGGCACGCGGCGTTCGGCCACCACGCGCAGGTCTTCGATGCAGGTCATTTTGGAAAGGTCAGCCACGTCGTCCCTCGTTGTCATGGGTCAATCTGCGCATCGTAGCCCCTGCCGCGTCCGCCCGGTTTGAAGGCTTTTGTGGTGCGCTTGAATTTTTTTGCCGCTGGCCCAGCCTACCCGCGCCGCGCGAGCGCCACGCCCCCGATCGCGAGCGCGAAGCCCAGCAGCTGCAGCGCCGACAGCGTCTCGCCGAAAATGAACCACGCTTGCAGCGCCGACAGCGGCGGCACCGCCAGCAGCAGCGCTGTCGTGCGCGTGGCCTCGCCGTGGCGCATGAGCCAGATCAGCAGCGTGGCGCCGCCCAGCGAAAGCACGACCACCGCAAAGCCCAGGTAGCCCCACAGCAGGGCCGAACCATCCCAGCGCGACTCCCCTACGGCCAACGCCATGGCCACAAGCACGGCGGCCGCGCCGAGGTTCTGTACCGCGCTCGCGCTGCGCAGGTCGCCCGCTGCAAGAGGCGATTTCTGCACCATCGAGCCAATGGTGAGCGAGAAAATGCTGCCCGCTGCAGCCAGCACCACGGGCCACGACAGCGCATCGACCCCCACAGCCTGCAGCTTCGGGCCCAGCACCAGCGCCACGCCGCCAAAGCCCAGCGCCAACCCCGCCCAGGTGAATGCCGAAAGGCGCCGCCCCAGCACCAGCACCGCGATGAGCGCGGTGAACAGGGGCTGCAGGGCGCCGATGAGCGCCATGACCCCTGCGGGCAGCCCCCGCGCCATGGCCCACCAGCTCGGCCCCAGGTAGAAGCCGCTCATGAGCGCGCCCGCGAGCAGTTGCAGCCCGACGCGGCGCGCCCCACGCGGCCAGGGTGCGCGCGCCCACAGCGCCAAGGCGATGAACGCGGCCGACACGCAGGCGAAGCGCGCCGCGAGGAACCAGAACGGGTCCGCATGCGCCGCGACACCGCGGCCCACCAGGAAGCCGGTGGACCAGATCAGGACGAACAGCAGGGGCGCGGCGGTGTGCATGGACGGAAGGGGGTTGCACCCGGGCCAGTCGCCGGGCCGGCCGATGATACGGGGGAGGCAGCATCCAAGAAAAACGGGCCGCCCCGAGAGGTGGCCCGCCGAACCCTGGAGAGACAAGGAAAGGGGTCAGGGGGATTTGATGGATGACACGCCCTAATGTCCGCCGATGTAGATGAACTTGAACAGGAACAGCCCGCCGATGAACCAGACCATCCAGTGCACCTCGCGCACGCGGCCCGTGAACAGCTTGAGCACCGCGTAGGCGATGAAGCCGAAGGCCAGTCCGTTGGCGATGGAGTAGGTGAACGGCATCATGAGCGCCGTCACGGCCGCGGGGATGGCCTCGGTGGTTTCGCTCCAGTCGATTTCGGTGAGCTCCTTGAGCATCAGGCAGGCCACGAAGAACAGCGCCGGGGCTGTGGCATAGGCCGGCACGGAGCCCGCGAGCGGCGAGATCACGAGGCATGCCAGGAACAGCACCGCCACCGTCAGGGCCGTGAGGCCCGTGCGCCCGCCGGCCTGCACGCCGGCCGCGCTCTCCACATAGGCCGTGGTGCTGGAGGTGCCCAGCAGCGAGCCCGCGAAAATGGCGCCGCTGTCGGCCAGCAGCGAGCGGTTGAAGCGCTCCATGCGGCCCGGCACCAGCAGGCCCGCGCGCTTGGCCACGCCCATGAGCGTGCCCGTCGCATCGAACAGCTCGACCAGAAAGAACACCAGCACCACGTTGAGGATGCCGCCCGTGAGCGCGGCCTTGATGTCGAGCTGCAGGAAAGTGGGCGCAATCGAGGGCGGCGCCGAGAAGACGCCGTTGAACTGGTTGCCCCCGAACAGGTACGAAGCCACCGTGACGGCAATGATGCCGATCAGGATCGCGCCCGGCACCTTGAGCCGGTCGAGCACCACGATGAGCAGGAAGCCGAGCGACGCCAGTACCACCTGCGGCGTGTGCAGATCGCCCAGCGTCACGTAAGTGGCCTGGGAGGGGGCCACGATGCCCGCGCTCTTGAGCGCGATCAGCGCGAGGAACAGGCCGATGCCCACCGTGATGGCCACGCGGATCGACTGCGGTATGCCCTTGATGATGAGCTCGCGCAGCCCGAACAGCGTCACCGCGAGGAACAGGCAGCCCGAAACGAACACCGCCCCCAGCGCTGCCTGCCAGGTGAACCCCATGTGCAGCACCACGACGTAGGCGAAATAGGCGTTGAGCCCCATGCCCGGCGCGAGCGCGATCGGGTAGTTGGCGTAGAGCGCCATGATGGCCGTTCCCAGCGCCGCGATGAGGCAGGTGGCCACGAAGACCGCGCCCTTGGGCATGCCCGCGTCACCCAGGATCGAAGGGTTCACGAAGATGATGTAGGCCATGGTGAGGAAGGTCGTCAGACCTGCCACCAGTTCCGTGCGTATGGTGGTGCCGTGCTCGCTGAGCTTGAACACCCGTTCCATCCAGTTCATTGCTGTTGTCTCCGTTGTTGTGTAGAAAATCTTGGGAGGCTGGGGCCTGTTCACCCGCCCCGCACGGCGGCGATCGCGCGCAGGATGGACTCGCTCGTGGCGGGCGCCTGCAGCGGCGGGTCCGTGCGGTGGCCGCCCACGGCCGAAACGGCGTCGCGGATCGCGAAGAACACCGAGAACGGCAGCAGCAGCGGCGGCTCGCCCACGGCCTTGCTGCGGTGGATCGAGTCCTCGAAGTTCTGGCCTTCGAACAGGCGCACGTTGAACACGGGCGGGCAATCGTTGGCCGTGGGAATCTTGTAGGTGCTGGGCGCGTGCGTGGTGAGCTTGCCGCTCGTGGGGTGCCACACCAGCTCCTCGGTGGTGAGCCAGCCCATGCCCTGGATGAAGGCGCCCTCGACCTGGCCCACGTCCAACGCGGGGTTCAATGAGCGGCCCACGTCGTGCAACACGTCGGCGCGCAGCAGCTTCCACTCGCCCGTGAGGGTGTCGACCACCACCTCGCTCACGGCGGCGCCGTAGGCGTAGTAGTAGAAGGGCCGGCCCTTCATCGTCTCGCGGTCCCACGACAAGCCTGGCGTGGCGTAGAAGCCGTCGGACCAGAGCTGCACGCGCTCCAGGTAGGCCTTGCCCACCAGCTCGGCGAACGCCATCTGCCGGCCGTTCGCATGCACCTGGTCGTTGGCGAAGCGCACGTCCTCGGGGCGGCCGCCGTGGAGCTGGGCGGCCAGCGCGGCGAGCCGCTCGCGGATCTGCCGCGCGGCGTCCTGCGCCGCCTTGCCATTGAGGTCCGCGCCCGTGGAGGCGGCCGTGGCCGAGGTGTTGGCGACCTTGGTAGTGTCGGTGGCCGTGACGCGCACGGTGTCGAACGCCACGCCCAGCTCGTGCGCCACCACCTGGGCCACCTTGGTGTTCAGGCCCTGGCCCATTTCGGTGCCGCCATGGTTCACGAGGATGGAGCCGTCGTTGTACACGTGCACCAGCGCGCCGGCCTGATTGAAGTGCTTGACGTTGAACGAGATGCCGAACTTCAGCGGCGTGAGCGCGATGCCGCGCCGCAGCACCGGGCTCGTGGCGTTGTAGGCCGCGATGGCCGCGCGGCGCGCGCGGTAGTCGCTGCTCGCCGCCAGCTGGTCC
>JASLFM010000408.1 GCA_030150585.1 Acidovorax sp. | reverse complement strand
GCCGTGCGCGGCTTCGGCTATCCCATGGGCCCGTTCCAGGTGACCGATCTGGCCGGCGGCGACATCGGCTGGGCCACGCGCAAGCGCCGTGCGGCCACGCGCGACCCCCAGGCCCGCTATGTCGAGGTGGCCGACCGTGTCTGCGAGCGCGGCTGGTTCGGCCAGAAGACCGGCCGGGGCTTCTACCTCTACCCGCAGGGCGCCCGCGTGGGCCAGCCCGACCCCGAGGTGCTGGCCATCGTCGATGCCGAGCGCGCCAGGAAGGGCATCACGCCGCGCCAGTTCTCGGCCGACGAGATCATGCGCCGCTACATGGCCGCCATGGTCAACGAGGGCGCCAAGGTGGTGCAAGAGGGCATTGCCCTGCGCCCGCTGGACGTGGACGTGACCTTCCTGTCCGGCTACGGTTTTCCGCGCTGGCGCGGCGGCCCCATGAAGTGGGCCGACATGCAGGGCCTGGACAAGGTGCTGGCCGACATCCGTGCCTTCGCCAAGGAAGACCCGCTGTTCTGGAAGCCCGCGCCGCTGCTGGAAAAGCTGGTGGCCGAGGGCCGCAACTTCGACAGCCTGAACCAGGCTGCCTGACTCCCCCAAGCGCGTGCGCTCGCCTGCACATGGATTTCAGCGTGAAAACGCACTGAAGTCCAGGCAGGCCGTGCGCAGATTGCTATCAAAACCGTACCAAAATCCAAGGAGCGCAGCATGCGCGAAGCCGTCATCGTTTCCACCGCCCGCACGCCGCTGGCCAAGTCGCACCGCGGCGAGTTCAACCAAACCCCGGGCGCCCAGCTGGGGGCCTTCTCGGTGCAGGCCGCCGTGCAGCGTGCGGGCATCGACCCCGGCCTGATCGAAGACCTGGTCTGGGGCTGCGGCTACCCCGAGGGCACGACCGGCCGCAACATCGGCCGCCAGACCGCGCTGCGCGCCGGCCTGCCGGTGACGGTGGGCGGCACGGTAATCAACCGCTTCTGCTCCTCGGGCCTGCAGGCAATCGCCGTGGCCGCAGGCCGCATCGTCCTGGAGGGCGTGCCGGCCATGGTCGCCGGCGGCGTGGAGAGCATTTCGCTCATGAACCCCGCCGGCCGCAGCGGCGCCTCGCACCTGGACCCCTGGCTGGTGGAGCACAAGCCCGCGCTGTTCATGGAGATGATCGACACCGCCGACGTGGTGGCCCAGCGCTACGGCATCACGCGCGAGGCCCAGGACGCGTTCTCGCTGCAGAGCCAGCAGCGCACGGCGGCCGCCCAGGCCAGCGGCGTGTTCGACAACGAGATCGTGCCCTGCGCCACCACCATGGCCGAGAAGAACAAGGAGACCGGCGAGGTGACCTACCGCGAGGTGGTCGCCACCATGGACAACTGCAACCGCCCCGGCACCACGCTCGAGGGCCTGGCCAAGCTCGAGCCCGTGAAGGGCGCGGGCAAGTTCGTCACGGCGGGCAATGCCTCGCAGCTGTCCGACGGATCGGCCGCCTGCGTGCTGATGGAAGCCAAGGAGGCCGAGCGCCGCGGCCTGCAGGCCCTGGGCGCCTTCCGCGGCTTTGCCGTGGCGGGCTGCGAGCCTGACGAGATGGGCATTGGCCCGGTGTTCGCCGTGCCCCGCCTGCTGGAGCGCGCGGGCCTCAAAGTCGAGGACATCGCCCTGTGGGAGCTGAACGAGGCCTTCGCCTCGCAGGCCCTGTACTGCCAGCGGCAGCTCGGCATTCCCATGGAGCGGCTCAACGTCAACGGCGGCGCCATCTCCATCGGCCACCCGTTTGGCATGACGGGTGCGCGCCTGGCCGGTCACATTCTTCTGGAAGGCCAGCGCCGCAAGGTCAAGGACCCGTCCGTGAAGTGGGCCGTGGTGACCATGTGCATTGGCGGCGGCCAGGGCGCGGCCGGGCTGTTTGAAATTTTCTGAAGAGACCCCCATGGATCTGCAATTCACCCCCGAGGAGCAGGCATTTCGCGACGAAGTGCGTGCGTTCCTGAAAGACAAGCTGCCCGCGCGCATCGCCGCCAAGGTCAAGGCCGGCCAGCGCCTGACCAAGGAGGACCAGGAGGAGTGGCATGCCATCCTCAACGCGCGTGGCTGGCTGGCCAACCATTGGCCGCAGGAGCACGGCGGCCCCGGCTGGGGCGCGGTGCAGAAGTTCATCTTCGACACCGAATGCGCGCTGGCCGGCGGCCCGCGCATCGTGCCGTTTGGCGTGAACATGCTCGGCCCGGTGCTGATCAAGTACGGCAACGAGGCACAGAAGAAGCACTGGCTGCCCCGCATCCTCAGCGGCCAGGACTGGTGGTGCCAGGGCTATTCGGAGCCCGGCGCGGGATCGGACCTGGCCTCGGTCAAGACCACCGCCGTGCGCCAGGGCGACCACTACATCGTCAACGGCCAGAAGACCTGGACCACCCAGGGCCAGCACGCCAACATGATCTTCTGCCTGGTGCGCACCAACAAGGAAGCCAAGGCGCAGGCCGGTATCAGCTTCCTGCTGGTGGACATGACGACGCCCGGAGTGGAGCTGCGCCCCATCCGCACGCTGGACGGCGACAAGGAAGTCAACGAGGTGTTCTTCACCGACGTGAAGGTGCCCGTGGAAAACCTGGTCGGCGAAGAGAACAAGGGCTGGACCTACGCCAAGTACCTGCTGACCTATGAGCGCACCGGCATCGCGGGCGTGGGCTTCTGCATCTCGGCACTGGCCAAGCTCAAGGTCATCGCCGCCAAGGTGCACAAGAACGGCAAGCCGCTGGACCAGGACCCGCTGTTCGCCGCTCGCATGGCCCGCGTGGAGATCGACCTGGAGAACATGAAGACTACCAACCTGCGCGTGATCGCCGCCGTGGCCGGCGGCGGCGTGCCGGGCGCGGAAAGTTCCATGCTCAAGATCCGCGGCACCGAGATCCGCCAGGAAATCCTCTCGCTGATCCGCCGCGCCATGGGGCCGTATGCCGCTCCCTACATCGACGAGGCCCAGTACGAAGGCTGGGACGAGGCGCCCGTGGGCGGCATCGACGAGGCCGCCACGGCCGCGGCCAACTACTTCAACTACCGCAAGCTGTCGATCTTCGGCGGCTCCAACGAAATCCAGAAGAACATCATCTCCAAGATGATCCTGGGCCTGTGACCGGATCGCGCGGGAAGAAAAGCACATGAACTTCGCACACACCGAAGA
>JASLFM010000322.1 GCA_030150585.1 Acidovorax sp. | reverse complement strand
TGCGCCGAGACGGGTGGGGCGCTGACGCTGTTCCTCGCCACGGCGCTGGGCATCCCGGTCTCGACCACGCACACGATCACCGGCGCCATTGTGGGCGTGGGCTCCACCCAGCGCGCCAGCGCCGTGCGCTGGGGCGTGGCGGGCAATATCGTATGGGCATGGATTCTTACCATCCCGGCGAGTGCCTTCGTGGCGGCGATCGCCTATTGGGTCAGCCTTCAGCTCTATTGATTTGGTAGCTGCCAGCGCACACCGGACGGGGTTGGCAGCCCATTTTCACTGGGAAATCTTGCGCGCTTCCTCGATCTGGTACTCGAAGTAGCGCTGGAAGCTGAACGCGATGCTTGCCATGAGCACGGCCGTGCCGATCATGAGGGACAGCCCGATGGCGAAGATCGTGAACCAGTTCGTGCGGCCCGGCGCCGCATCGGGGGCGCTTTGCGGGTTGAAGCGCGCGTTCCATGTCTCGGGTGTCATGAGCCCGTACAGGATCGCGCGCAACGCGCAGCCCGCGATGGTAAAGCCCAGCAGCGGGATCAGCACCCAGCTGTAGTGGTCGTCCTGGCCCAGCGCCTGCACGCGCTGGATGCCGTACAGGCCCAGCGCCGTGGGGATGGGCAGCAGCCAGCCCAGAAAGTCGCCCAGGCCATGCAGATAAAAGCGGTGCAGGCCCAGAGGGCCGCCCAGGAAGGCCAGCCATGCGGCCAGTGTCTTGTTTTTCATGGTTTATTCAGGTGAACTCGTGTCTCCAGCGCCCAGGGCTTTCTCCATGAGCACCACATCGCGCCAGGCGCCAAACTTCCAGCCCACCGAGCGCATCACGCCGATGTGTGTGAATCCTGCGGCCTGGTGCACCCCGATGGAGCCCGCATTGGCCGAGTCGCCGATCACGGCAAGCAGCTTGCGCACGCCCGCGGCCTCGGCTGCGCCACACAGCGCATCGAGCAATTGGCGGCCCAGCCCCATGCCGCGCGCCACTTCCTCCACGTAGATCGAATCCTCGGCCGAGAAGCGGTAGGCCGGACGCGGCTTGAACCAGTTGCAATAGGCAAAGCCCAGCACCTGCCCATTGTGCTCCGCGACGAGGTAGGGCAGGCCCTTGCCGAGTACGTCGCTGCGGCGTGCGGCCATTTCCGCCTCGGTGGGGGGATCGGTCTCGAACGTGCCCGTTCCGTGCAGTACATGGTGGGCGTAGATGGCTGTGATGGCCGTAAGGTCGCCGTCGCGGCTTTCGCGGATATATGGCATGAAATAGGGAAATGGATATAATCGCTGGCTTTGCAGCGTGTCGCTGGCCGGGTGGCCAAGTCGCGTGTCTCAAACGCCGCAAGAAAATTGCAGCAATTGCTGCGTACCACCCGAAGGATAAATCATGGTCGTGATTCGACTCTCCCGCGGCGGCTCCAAGGCACGTCCGTTCTTCAACATCGTCGTCGCTGACAAGCGCGTCCGTCGCGACGGACGCTTCATCGAGCGCCTGGGCTTCTACAACCCCCTGGCCAAGGATGGCGAGGAAGGCCTGCGCGTCGCCCAGGACCGCCTGACGTACTGGACCGGCGTGGGCGCCCAGACGTCCGCCACCGTGGACCGCCTGATCAAGCAAGCCGCCAAGAAGGCTGCCTGATTCGGTTCTGCCATGAGCCTGTAAAGGCGGGCGCCGTCGTCAGATGGCCCCGCCTTTTTCTTTTCCCTTGCCACCATGCCCACATTCCCCGCGCTAGCCCCCGCTGAATTGCCCGCCGATGCGGTGGAGGTCGGCCGCATCGCAGATGCCTGGGGCGTCAAGGGCTGGTTCAAGGTGCTGGCCCACAGCGCCAGCCCCGATGCCCTGTTCTCGTCCAAGCAGTGGTTTCTGCTGCCTGCGGAAAAGGGCGCCAAGACCTTCAGTGGCACCGTGTTGCTGCCCGTGCGCCAGGCGCGCGAGCATTCCGACTCCATCGTGGCGTCGGCCGAAGGCGTGGAGGACCGCGACGCAGCCGAGGCCCTGCGTGGCGCGCGCATCTTCGTGCCGCGCTCGAGCTTCCCCTCGGCGGGCGAGGACGAGTACTACTGGGTCGATCTGATCGGCCTCGACGTGGTCAACCGAGAGGGCGTGGCCCTGGGCCGCGTGCGCGACCTGCTGGCCACGGGCCCACAGACCGTGCTGGTGCTGGCCTATGAAGAGGGCGGCAAGGCGCACGAGCGCATGATTCCCTTCGTTTCCGCCTTCGTGGACGCCGTGAGCCTGCCCGAGCGGCGCATCACCGTCGACTGGCAGCCCGACTACTGAGGCGTAGCCATGCGCTTCGACCTCATCACCCTGTTCCCCGAGCTTTTCGCGCCGTTCCTCACGAGCGGCATCACGCGCCGAGCCTACGCCTCGGGGCAGGTGGATGTGCGGCTGTGGAACCCGCGCGACTATGCCGAGGGCAACTACCGCCGCGTGGATGACCGGCCCTTCGGCGGTGGTCCCGGCATGGTCATGCTGGCCGAGCCGCTCGCGCGCTGCCTGGCCGCGATCCGCGCCGACCGTGCCGAGGCACAGGGGGCGGAGGTGCCGCTCGTGCTCTTCTCGCCCATCGGGCGGCGGATCGACCACGCGGGCGTGGTGCAGTGGTCCGAGAGCCAGGGCGCCATCCTGCTGTGCGGGCGCTACGAGGGCATCGACCAGCGCTTCGTCGACGCCCATGTCTCCGTGCAGCTGAGCCTGGGCGACTTCGTGCTCTCTGGCGGCGAGATTCCCGCCATGGCGCTGCTCGACGCCGTGGCGCGCCTGCAACCCGGCGTGCTCAGCGACGAGGGCAGCCACCAGCTCGACAGCTTTAACCCGCTGCTCGACGGCCTGCTCGACTGCCCGCACTACACGCGGCCCGAGGTCTGGCAGGGCGAGGCCGTGCCGCCCGCTCTGCTGTCGGGTCACCATGCGCAGATCGAGCGCTGGCGCCGCGATCAGAGCCTGGCGATCACGGCACGCCACCGTCCTGACCTCATCGATGCCGCTCGCGCAGCGGGGCGCCTGTCGCGCCAGGATGAAGCGGTTTTGGCAAAAACCGGCACCGGGTTATAATCAAAGGCTTTCGATCCTCTGGCCGGCCGCTGCAAACGTATTGCCTAGGTATTGCCGAGTGCAATCACAGCAACGACAGCAGCTACACACCGTCAATCCCGACGTTTTGCCAATTTTGGCGCGGACAAGATCGCAGGATGCAACCATGAACCTGATCCAGACCCTGGAAGCGGAAGAAATCGCCCGCTTGAACAAGACCATCCCCGAATTCGCCCCTGGCGACACGGTCATCGTGAACGTGAACGTGGTGGAAGGCA
>JASLFM010000250.1 GCA_030150585.1 Acidovorax sp. | reverse complement strand
CGCCTGCGCGAACGCGTCGTCGTCCGCCGCGATGTTGCTGCGACAGGCCTGCACTGTGCCCAGCGCGCCCTGCTAGCCCGCCGCGTGCGTCGCACGGTCGAGCGCCACGAGCAGGTGTTCGCGCGCGGGCGCCGTGTCCTCGCGCTCGGTATAGGCGCCGCACAGGCCATACCAGCCCCGGCTGTCGCCCGGCGTGCGCTGCGCTGCCTCGCCGTAGGCAGCGAAGGTGAGCGGCGATGCGCCGCTCACCTTCGCGGCCTACGGCGAGGCCGCGCAGAGCGCCCCGGACGACAGCCGGGGCTGGTATGGCCTGGGCAGCGCCTACACCGAGCGCGAGGACACGGCGCCCGCGCGCGAGCACCTGCGCCTGGCGCTCGACCTCGCACCGCATGCGGCGGGCTACCAGGGCGAGCTGGGCACGCTCGAGGCCTTTGCCAACAACTTCGCGGCGGCCGACGCCGCGTTTGCGCAGGCGCTCGCAAGCAACCCGGCCGACTACGTGGCGCTCACGGGCCAGGGCCTGCTGCGCCTCAAGCAGGGGCGCACGCAGGAGGCGCTCGACGCCTTTCTGCGCGCGGGCGTGATGGAGCCCCGCTACGCGCGCGCCAAGACCTGGACGGCCGTGGCCTACTACCAGCTCGGCCGCCATGCCGATGCCATCAGCACGCTGGAGCAGGCCATCGCGCTCGACGACAAGGACCCGGTGCCCTACATGCTACTCGCGCAGATCCGCACCGACCTGTTCGAGCCCGGCGAGGCCGTGGAGGCCGCGCGCGCGGCCGTGGCGCGCATGCCCTATCTCAAGTCGCTCAACCAGGTGGCCAACGACCAGAAGGGCAGCGCCAACCTGGGCGCCTCGCTCGCGTTCTTCGGCATGGAGGACTGGGCGCTCGAAGTCGCGCAGCAGAGCTTCTATCCGTATTGGGGCGGCAGCCACCTGTTCCTGGCCGATCGCTACCAGGGCGAGTTCAACAAAAATTCGGCGCTGTTCCAGGGCTTCCTGACCGACCCGCTTGCCTTCGGCGGCAGCCAGCGCTACGCGACCCTGCTGCAGAAACCCGGCGTGCACGGTGCCGTGGGCGTGACGGTGGAGCGCGAGTTCTACCGCCTGCGCGCACCCTCGGTCACGCTCAACGGCATGGACAACAGCCATGTGCCGATCGCATGGTTCGCCAAGGTGCAGAAGGTGTCGGCCAACCGGTTCCCGATCGACTTGGGCGTGTCCAACTACCCCGCCGTGCGCGACGAGACAGGCACGGGCGGCATCCATGGCCATGCGGCCACCCTGGGCCTGGGGATGCAGCCCACCGAGCGGCTGAACCTCTTCGCCTATTTCAACGAATTCAGCATCGACCTGCGCGGCGGCAACGAATTCGCCACCGAGCTCGACAACACGGTGCGCCAGGGCGCGCTGGGGCTGGCCTACCGCTGGGGGCCCACGGAGCAGACCTGGCTCAAGGTGGGCCGCAGCCTGGAGCGCACCCGGGCCGCCAATTTCCCGACCCTGTTCGTCACCCCCAGCGATCCGCCGTTCCTGGGCGTGCTCGGCCTGGCCTCCGAGCCGCGCAAGGCGTTTTCCGACTTCCAGGTGCGCCATACGGTGGACCCGCAGCCCGGCACGCGCCTGAGCGTGGCACTGGAGCATGTGGCCGAGACACAGAGCAGCGAATCCTATGCGCTGGGCGAGGTGCTCGGCCGGCTGCCCAACGGCAGGGTGTATTACGACCAGATGGTGTTCGCGGGCATCAACGCCATCGACCGGCGCTACACGGCCCTCACCCTCGCGGGCCAGCACCAGTTCACGCCCGCCGTGTTGCTGGACGGTGCCCTGGGGCTGCAGCAGATCCGCCATCGCGTCAACGGCGTCAACCAGGTGGCCCTGGTGGGCCTGGGCGTCGCCGATACCACCGAGGCCGTGCGCCACGACACCGAGCGCATGGTCACGCCGCGCCTGGGCGTGGTGTTCAAGCCGCAGGCCGGCAGCACGCTGCGCATGGCCTACCAGGACTGGGTGCGGCCGCTGAGCGTGTCGACCCTCACGAGCGTGGAGACGGCCGGCATCCCCGTGGAAGACCGCCTCGTCGAGGCCGGCGGCCGCCACAAGCGCGCCGTGGTGCAGTGGGGCTCGGAGCTCGGCGCCGCCACCTTCGTGACGGCGCGGGCCGACGTGCTGCGCGTCACCAACCCCGGCACGCTGGGGGTGGACCTGCGCACGCCCAGCCTGCCCTTCCTGGAGGAACTGCGCAACGCGCAGACGGTGAACCTCTCCACTGCCGACCTGCTGGAGGACACGCCCAGCTTCGAGCGCGCCACGCTGCACAACCTGGCCCTGGGCGTGAACCACATGTTCAGCCGGCGCTGGTCGGGCTACGGCAAGTACCTCTACCAGCACAGCGACAGCCGCTACGGCGAGGGTGCCGACGCCGTGGGCGGGCGCATGGTGCCCTACATTCCGCGCCACATGCTGGCCCTGGGCGCCACCTGGGCGTCGGCGTGGGCCGGCAGCCAGCGCATCTACCTGAGCGGACGTGCCGTGTACCGCAGCGAGCGCTTCGAGGACAAGGAGAACTTCACGCGCCGCCCGCCGGGCTGGGGCTTTGACCTCATGGGTTTCTGGGAGTCGCAGGACAAGCGCTGGATCATCGGCCTGGCCGCGCTCAACCTGCTGACGCACAAGACCGAGCGCCAGACGGCGCGCTACATCCTCGATGCGCGCTACCGTTTCTAGGAATGCGCGTTCTTTGGGGCTTGCGCTGGCCAGCGCGCTTGGGGCGCTGGCGCTTGTGTGGGCTGCTTCACTCACGCGGCCCTGGCATGCACTCGAGTACAAGTCCTTCGACGTGATGACGGCGCTGGCGGCGCCGCTGCGCGCCACGCAGCCCGTGGTGGTCCTTGCCATCGACGAGCCTACGTTCCAGGAGCTGGGGCAGGGCTGGCCTTTCCCGCGCAGCCTGCACGCCCGGCTGCTGCAGCGGCTGCACGCTGACGGCGCGCGTGCCGTGGGATTCGACGTGGTCTTTGCCGACCCCACGAGCGAAGCAGAGGACGCCGCGCTGGAGCGCGCGATCCAAGGCGCGGTGGCGGCTGCGACCCCCGTGGTGCTCGCGGCCGCGCGCGAAAAAGTGGACAGCGGCAACGCCGTGCTCTGGACCGATGTGCCGCCGCTGCAGCGCTTCGTGCAGGCCGGGGCGCTGCCGGGCGATGCGGTAGTGGAACCCGACGAGGACTTCGTGGTGCGCCGCGCGAGCGCACAGCCGGGCAGCCTGGCCATGCAGCTCGCGCAGCGCATGGCGGGCGATGCGGCGCTGGAGCCGCTCGACTACATCGCCTACCGCGGGCCGCGCGGCACCTTCGACACGCGCTCGTACTACCAGGCGGTGCTGCCGGGGCTGCTGCCGCCAGGGTTTTTCAAGGACAAGACCGTGCTCATAGGCCGCTCCGCGCGCACGGCGACCGAGCTGCAGGCCGCACAGGCCGACCTGTTCAACGCGCCCTTCGCCACCACGGGCGGCGAGCGGATGATCCCGGGTGTGGAGCTGCAGGCCACGCAGATCGACAACCTGCTTGCGCCCGAGCGGCTGCGTGCGGCGCCCGAGGGCTGGTCGGCCGCGCTCATGGCCGGCATGCTGCTCGCGCTGGCGTGGGCGGGCTGGCGCTGGCACCCCGGCGCGGCAGCGGCGCTGGCGGGCGGGCTGATGCTGGGCACGGCCCTGCTGTCGTGGGTGCTGTTCACGGGGCCGCGACTGTGGCTGCCGCCGCTCCTGCCCATGGCGGCGGCCGTGGCCATGTACGGAGCCACGGCCCTGGTGGGCTATGCGCGCGCCCGGCGCCGTGCGCGCCAGACGCGCGCCATGTTCGCGCAGTACGTGCCGCCCGAAGTGGTGGCCCGCCTCGTGGCCCAGCCCGAGCTGCTGCGCCTGGGCGGCGAAACGCGCGAGGTCACGCTGATGTTCACGGACCTCGCGAACTTCACCACGCTGTCCGAGCAGCTCCGCGCCGAGCAGACCGTGGAGGTGCTCACGGGCTACTTCAACGCGATGACGCCGCTCATCCACCGCACCGGCGGCACGGTGGACAAGTTCATCGGCGATGCGGTCATGGCCTTCTGGGGCGCGCCGCTTGACGACCCCGACCACGCCGCGCATGCCGTGGAGGCCGCCATTGCCATGCAGCGGGCCATGGAGCGCCTCGTGGCCGACCTGCGCGCGCGCGGCCTGCCGCCCATCCACATGCGCATCGGCCTGCACAGCGGGCGCGTGGTCGTGGGCAACGTGGGCTCGGAGCAGCGCTTCTCGTACACCGCCATCGGCGATGCCGTGAACCTCGCAGCGCGGCTCGAGGGCGCGAACAAGGCTTTCGGCACGGGCATCCTGCTGTCCGAGGCGACGGCCGCGCGGCTGCCCTCCCGGGCCGGCCTGCGCGCGCTCGACGACGTGATCGTCAAGGGCAAGACCGAGCCCGTGCGCGTGTACACGCCCTGCGCCGATGCGGCCCTGTGCGCGCTCAGCGCCGAGGCGCTCGA
>JASLFM010000217.1 GCA_030150585.1 Acidovorax sp. | reverse complement strand
GCAGCCCGCGCTCAACGGCCGGCCGCGCCACGAACGCGGCCAGCGCGCGCTGCACCCGCGGGAAGGCATCGAAGCCCACGAGCTCGCCCGCTCCGTAGTAGCCCACGAGGTTGCGCACCCAGGGGAAGACGGCAATGTCGGCGATGGAGTACTCGGGTCCCATGATCCAGTCGCGCCCCTCGAGGCGCTGCTCCAGCACGCCAAGCAAACGCTTGCTTTCCGCCACGTAGCGGTCGCGCGGGCGCTTGTCCTCGTAGTCCTTGCCCGCGAACTTGTGGAAGAAGCCGAGCTGGCCAAACATGGGGCCCACACCGCCCACCTGCCACATGATCCACTGCAGCGTCTCGTAGCGCGCGGACGGGTCCTTGGGGCACAGCTGGCCGGTCTTCTCGGCCAGGTAGACGAGGATGGCGCCCGACTCGAACAGCGCGAGCGGCTGGCCGCCGGGGCCATTCGGGTCGAGGATGGCGGGGATCTTGTTGTTGGGGTTGAGCGCGAGGAATTCGGGCGAGAACTGGTCGTTCGTCTCGAAGCTCACCAGGTGCGCCTCGTAAGGCAGCTGCATTTCCTCCAGCGCGATGGACACCTTCACGCCGTTGGGCGTGGGCAGCGAGTACAGCTGCAGGCGGTCGGGGTGCTGCGCGGGCCATTTGGCGGCGATGGGGTGGGCCAAGGTCATGAGTGGGCTCCATGGAAGCGGTGGTACCGCGCCGAGACTACCGCATCACGGCGATTCCTGCCGGCCCGGGCTACTCCAGGTACAGCACCTGCAGGCGCTCGCGCGCGGCCTCCGAAACGCCCAGCACCTGCGCCAGGTAGCCGTCGAGCCCGCCGGGATGGCGGTCCACGCCATCGAGCGCAGCGTCGAGAAAGTCCTCCTGCACGCGCCACAGTACTTCCAGCACCTCCCGCGGCGCGGGGCCGGCCAGGCCCTCGGGGCGGCGGTAAAGCGTGTTGGTGAGCAGATAGTCCTGCATTACCACGTCGCGCGGCACGCCGAGCGCGAGCAGGACCAGCGCGGCGGCAAAGCCCGTGCGGTCCTTACCCGCCGTGCAGTGGAAGACCAGTGGCGCGTCGCTCGCCAGCAGCAGCGCGAACAGCTGTGCGAAGCGCGGCGCGTTTTCGCCCACGAAGCCCCGGTAGGTGTCCTGCATGAGGCCCACGGCCTCGCGCGCCGTGAGGGCGTGGCCCGCCTGCAGCAGTTGCTGGGCCCGCTGCACCACCGTGGGCTCGATGGTGAGCGCGTGCTGCTCCACGCGCGGCAGCGTGTAGCCGAGCGCGGCGCGCTCGTGCACGCCACGGAAGTCCACCGCGCGCGCGATGCCCAGCGCCGCGAGCCGCTCGCGGTCGTCGGCCGTGAGCGCGGCAAGATGGTCCGCGCGGAAGATGCGGCGCCACTTCACGCGCCGGCCGCCCTGCCCGGCGTAGCCGCCCAGGTCCCGGAAGTTGCTGGCGCCCGCGAGGGGCACGGAGCGCGAAGGATCGGAAGAGTCGGTCATGCGGAAATCCCGAGGGTTGCCGCGCGCGGTCACGCGCCCGCGCACTCCAGTTCGAACAGCGGCACCTGCGCCCGGCGGCTCAGCCACACGCCGCCGCCCAGCTCGCGGAAATGCCGCGACAGCCCGCGCCGGTACAGCTCGGCGCGGTGGCGCAGCAGGCGCGGGTCGGTGAGGTCTTCGTCGATGATGTCGCGTTCGTAGTCCTCGCGCGTCACCGCCTCCAGGTACAGCGCGCCATGGCACAGCGCCCCCAGGTTGGCGAGCGCGCGCTGCAGGTCGGGCGGGCTCAGGTAGGGCAGCACACCCTGGCAGACCACGAAGTCGTAGGGTTCGGGTGCCGCGTAGTCCACGACCGAGCCACGCTCCCAGCCATAGCGCTGGCACAGGTACTCGCTGTACTCCACGCCGTGGTAGCTCGCATCCGGGAACTGCCGCGCCACCATGTCCTTCCACAGGCCGATGCCGCAGCCCACGTCGAGCACGCGCCGCACCGGCACGCGCAGGTAGCGCAGGTACGCGCCCACGAAGGCGCCGAGCCGCTCGGCGTGCTGCGGGTCCACCACGCTGGTTTTCTTGTCGAAGTAGAAGCGCTCGTAGTACGCCTCGTCGAAGAGGCTGGCGTGGGCAGATTGCACGGGGGGTCCTTGGTGGGCGGCGCGGGCGCTCAGTTCGATGGCAGCGACATCAGGGCGCCGCCGTCCATCGCCCGCTCCTGGCTGCCGGGTGGGCAGGGCTGATCGGTGTAGGTGGTGCGGCCATCGCGCACACACTTGCGCGGCGGCAGGGGCGCCGCCACGGGAGCGGCGCCCTGCGGCGAGGGCGTTGCGGCGCGGTGCGCGCCGCCGGCCGGCGGGGGCAGCGTCTCGGGACCGGGCCGGGTGAGCTTGCGCCATGCATGCCGCGCCCAGGGGCCGGCCTGGGGCCACCACTGGTCGGCCGTCCACCACGCGGCGCCCGCACCGGCCGCCAGGGCCACGGCCAGCGCGGTCCAGAGGGCGCGTTCGGTGCGGCTGCGCATGGCGGCGCGTCAGCCCAGGTGGTTGCCCAGGATGCCGGCGAGCTCGAACATGCCCGCGCTGTCCTTGCCGAACACGGCGCGCAGCTTGTCGTCGGCGAGGATGGTGCGCTTGTCCTTGGGGTCCTGCAGGTTGTGGGCCTTGATGTATTCCCACATCTTCTTCACGGCCTCGGGGCGCGCCACGGGCTCGCTGCCGATCACGGCGGCCAGGGCCGCGCTGGGCGCCTTGCCGGCCGCCGCGCTGGGCTTGCGAGGTGCCTTCTTGGCGGCAGCGGGCTTGGCGGCTTTTTTGGCGGCAGCGCCTGCCCTGCCTGTGGATGCCGCTCCTGTTTTCGCAGCAGCGGTCTTGCGCGGCGGGTACTTGCTGTCGCGCGGCTCGAACTCGAAGTTGACCTTGCCCGCCTCCTTGTCCCAGGCCAGGTAGGCCTTGAAGTTGCGGCGCGTGCGCATGGAGACGAACTTGTCGAGCAGGTCGGTCTTGCCCGTGGCGAGCAGCTTGCTCATCTGCGCCCGCTCCACGGGCTGCTGCAGGATGATCTGGCCGCTCTTGAAGGTGCAGGAAGGCTGCGGCTGCTCGGCCGTGGGCACGGCCTTGCTGCACACGTAGTTGGCGCCGTGCTCGTACACGGGTGCGCCGCACACGGGACAGGCACCCAGGCTTTCCTGGGCGCCGAAGTCCACGAGCTCGCCGGTCTCTTCGGCATTCTTGTCGTCGCCGAAGTCGAATTCGAGCTTGTAGTTCCGGGCCTCGTCGTCGTAGTTGATCGTGATTTCCGCCGTGAAGGGCCACCCCGCCTTGGAGCGGAAGCCTTCGAGCGGCCCGATGCGCTTGTCGCGCAGCAGCTGGTCGGCCTCGGCGGTCTCGAAGGTGCGGCCCGCGGGCGACTTGCCGAACGAGAAGCCGCAGGCGCCCACGCCGTCGCCCGCCTTGCCCATGCAGGTGTAGCGGCGGTAGTTCTCCTTCACCACGCCGCCGCAGTTGGGGCAGGGGGCGGACAGCGTGGCGTAGTCGCCGGGGATGGTGTCGCGGTCGTATTCCTTGGCCTTCTTGACCATGCGCTCGGTCATGGCCGCGATCTCCTGCATGAAGGCCTCGCGCGAGAGCTGACCCTTTTCCATCTGCGCGAGCTTGTATTCCCACTCGCCCGTGAGCTCGGCGCGGCACAGCTCCTCCACCTCGAGCCCGCGCAACAGCGTCATGAGCTGGAAGGCCTTGGCCGTGGGAATGAGCTCGCGGCCTTCGCGCAGCATGTACTTTTCGGTCAGCAGGCCTTCGATGATGGCCGCGCGCGTGGCAGGCGTGCCCAGGCCCTTTTCCTGCATGGCCTCGCGAAGTTCGTCGTCTTCCACCTGCTTGCCCGCGCTTTCCATGGCGCCGAGCAGCGTGGCTTCGCTGTAGCGCGCCGGGGGCTTGGTCTTGAGGCCCTTGGCCGTGGCGTGCTCGGTGCGCGGCATTTCGCCGGGCTTCACGGCCACGAGGGGCTGGCCCTTGTCGCCGTCCTTGGCGTCTTCGGTCTCGCTGGCGGCCTCCTTGCCGTAGATGGCGAGCCAGCCGGGCTTGACCAGCACCTTGCCCTCGGTCTTGAACGAGTGGCCGAGCACCTGCGAGATGCGCGTGGTCACGTGGTATTCCGCGCTCGGGAAGAACACGGCCATGAAGCGGCGCACCACGAGGTCGTAGAGCTTTTGCTCGGCTTCGGACAGGCCCGAGGGTGCCTGCAGCGTGGGGATGATGGCGAAGTGGTCGCTGACCTTGCTGTTGTCGAAGATGCGCTTGGAGGGCTTGACGTAGTTGCCGTCCAGCGCCTGCTGCGCGAACGACGCGAGGTGGCGCATGCCGCTGCCGGCAAGCATGCCGAAGGTCTGGTGCGCCACGGGCAGGTAGTCCTCGGGCAGGGCACGCGAGTCGGTACGCGGGTAGGTCAGGGCCTTGTGGCGCTCGTACAGGCTTTGCGCCAGGGCCAGCGTGGTCTTGGCCGAGAAGCCGAACTTGCCGTTGGCCTCGCGCTGCAGGCTGGTCAGGTCGAACAGCAGGGGCGAGGCCTGCGTGGTGGGCTTGCTTTCCTCGGTGACCGTGGCGGCCTTGCCGCGCACGGCGTCAGCGATCGCCTGGGCGTCCTTCTCGTTCCACAGGCGGTCGGCGCGGGCCTCGGGGTCGTCGCCCTTCTTCCACTTCGGGTCGAACCACTTGCCCAGGTATTCGCCGGCCTCGGCCGCGAAGCCTGCGTGGATTTCCCAGTAATCGCGGCTCACGAACTTGCGGATCTTCTCCTCGCGCTCCACCACGAGCGAGAGCGTGGGCGTCTGCACCCGGCCCACGGTGGTGAGGAAGAAGCCGCCGTCGCGCGAGTTGAAGGCCGTCATCGCGCGCGTGCCATTGATGCCCACGAGCCAGTCGGCCTCTGAGCGGCTGCGCGCGGCGCTGGCCAGGCCCTGCATCTGCTGGTCGCTGCGCAGGTGGTCGAAGCCGTCGCGGATGGCCTGGGGCGTCATGCTCTGCAGCCACAGGCGCCGGACGGGTTTGCCCAGGGGTTTCGCGCCGCCCGCGTACTGCTCGATCAGGCGGAAGATCAGCTCGCCCTCGCGGCCCGCGTCGCAAGCGTTCACGAGTTCCGTCACGTCCTTGCGCTTGGCCAGGCGCACCACGGCGTTCAGGCGGCTCTTGGTCTTGTCCACGGGTTTGAGATCGAAGAACGGCGGGATCACGGGCAGGTGGGCAAAGCTCCACTTGCCGCGCTTCACGTCGAACTGCTCGGGGGCCTGAATCTCCACGAGGTGGCCCACGGCGCTGGTCACTACGTAGCGCTCGTTCTCGAAATGGTCTTCGTGTTTTTCGAACTTGCCTGCCGTGGGTGTGAGCGCGCGGACGATGTCCTGCGCCACCGACGGTTTTTCAG
This sequence comes from Acidovorax sp., assembly GCA_030150585.1. GTDB lineage: Bacteria > Pseudomonadota > Gammaproteobacteria > Burkholderiales > Burkholderiaceae_C > JASLFM01. The sequence continues at coordinate 16,319 of JASLFM010000217.1, read as the reverse complement.
CAATCACCAGGGTTTTTGTCATTCGTGGTTCTCGTCAACGCTTGGGGTAGGCCCGGCCTGCGGCCGGGCGCTTCTACAATCCGTGTTTCTCGCGCGTGCACGCGCACGCGCATGTGTGCATATTCAAGTTAACAGAGTTTCGCCATGCCCCGCTCCACCCCATCAGCCCGGCGCATCCAGGTGCGGCGCTCGGGCGTACACGGCAAGGGCGTGTTCGCCACGCAGGACATCGCCGAGGGCGAAGTGCTCATCGAGTACACAGGCGAGGTCATCAGCTGGCAGGAGGCGCAGGACCGGCATCCGCACGATCCTCAGCAGCCCAACCACACGTTCTACTTCCACGTGGATGAAGACCGCGTGATCGACGCAAAGTTCGGCGGCAACTCCGCGCGCTGGATCAACCACAGCTGCAACCCCAACTGCTATGCCGACGAGCGGGATGGCCGCATCTTCATCACCGCGCTGCGCAACATCGCGGCGGGCGAGGAGCTGAACTACGACTACGGCCTGATCATCGAGGAGCGCTACACCAAGAAGCTCAAGGCCGAGTATCCCTGCTGGTGCGGCAGCCCCAACTGCCGCGGCACGCTGCTCGCGCCCAAGCGCGGCTGGGCGCCGCCCCACCCCGAAAGCCCCCGCCGGTGAACGGCCCCATGAGCGCGCCGCTGCAGCCCGTGCGCTGGCCCGCCGAAGCCATCTGGGAGGCGCTGTACCCGCGCCTGCCCGGCTTCAGCGTGGAAGTGCACCCCGAGATCGATTCCACCAACAGCGAGTTGATGCGCCGCGCGCGCGCGGGCCAGGCCGACCCGGTGCTGCTCGTGGCCGAGCGGCAGACCGCCGGGCGCGGGCGCATGGGCAAGGCGTGGCATGGCGGGACGGGCCCGGATGCAGGGGACTCGCTGGCGTTCTCGCTGGGCCTGCCGCTCGCTCCGCTCGACTGGTCGGGGCTGTCGCTGGCCGTGGGCCTGTCGGTGGCCGAGAGCCTGCAACCCGCGCTGCCTGCCCCCGGCAGCGCGCCGGCCGTCGGCATCAAGTGGCCCAACGACCTGTGGGTGGATGGCGCGCGCAAGCTCTGCGGCATCCTGATCGAAACCGCGAGCCTCGTGGCCCCCGCCGCCGGCACCGATCCCACGGCACGCTACGTGGTGATCGGCGTGGGCATCAACATCCGCGCGCGCCCGGCCGACGGGCTCTCGACCCCGCCCGCATGGCTGCAGGAGCTCGACGGCACCCTCGACGCGCCCGAGGCTCTGCGCCGCGTGGCCGTGCCGCTCGTGCACACGGTGCTGGCGTTCGCGGCATCGGGCTTCGCGCCGCTGCAGCCGCGCTTTGCGCGGCGCGACGTGCTGCGTGGCCGCGCCGTCACCCTCAGCGACGGCCGCCACGGCCTGTGCCAGGGCGTGGCGCCCGACGGTGCGTTGCTCGTGCAGACCGCGCAAGGCCTGCAATCCATCACCAGTGCCGAGGTGAGCGTGCGCCCGGCCCCCTCCGCCTGAGACCCGCCATGCTGCGTGCCGCCGTGCTGATCCTGCTGCTGGCCAACGCCGGCTACTACGCCTGGACCCAGGGCCTGCTGCGCAGCTGGGGCCTCGCGCCCCAGGAGCAATCCGAGCCCGAGCGCCTGGCCAACCAGCTGAACCCCGAGGCGCTGCGCGTGCTGCCCGGCAAGGGCGCCAAGGAGCCACCGCCGGCGCCCATCGCCGCCGGCACCGCTGGCGAACCCGCCCCCTCCCCGACGGGCGAATGCCTGCAGGCCGGCGCCTTCGACGAACGCCAGGCCGAGGCGCTGCGGGCCGCCGCCGCGCCGCTGCCGCAGGGCAGCTGGGTGCTCGAAGCCACGCCGGTGCCCGGGCGCTGGATGGTCTACATGGGCCGCTTCGCCGATGCCGAAGCCGTGGACAAGAAGCGCGCCGAGCTGCGCGCGCGCAACGTGGCCTATGACCGGCCCGGTGCGGCGTTCGAGCCCGGGCTCTCACTCGGGCGCTTCGCGTCGGAAGAAGCCGCCAACCGCGAGCTCGCCAACCTCGGCAGGCAGGGCGTGCGCACGGCGCGCGTGGTGCTGGAGCGCCCCGAGGCCAAGGCCTATACGCTGCGCCTGCCGGCCGTGGACGCCGCGGTGCGCCCGCAGCTCGACGCGCTGCGCCCCGCGCTCGCGGGCAAGGCGCTGCGCAGCTGCGGCTGACCGCCCCGGAAAGTCACCCCGCCGCATCCAGGCGAATGCCTGCGAAGCGGCTCACCCGGCGCATCTTGTCCACCTCCTTGCGGATGAGCGCAGCAAACTCCTGGGGCAGCGTGCCCGAGGGGAACAGGCCTTGCGCCGACAGCGACTGCTGCACCGCGGGCTCCTGCAGCGCCCGCGCCACCGCGTCGCGCAGGCCGCGCGCCTGGGCCGGCGGCAGGCCCGCAGGGGCCACGAGCCCGAACCACGAAGGATCGTTGTTGGAGAACAGGGACAGTTCCGCGTACGTGGGCACGCCGGGCAGCACCGCCAGGCGCTCGTGCCAGGACACGGCCAGCGCGCGCAGCCGGCCCGCCTGGATGTGCGGCAGCGACGAGGCCACCTGGTCGCAGTACACCTGCACCCTGCCCGCCAGCAGGTCGGCCAGCGCGGGCGCCGCGCCGCGGTAGGGCACATGCGACATGGCGGTGCCGGTGGTGCTCTGCAGCAGTTCCGCCCACATGTGGCCAATGGTGCCCACCCCGGGCGATGCGAAGGCGATCTTGCGGGGCTGGGCTTTGAGCAGCTTGACGAACTGCCCGAAATCATCGACCCGCAGGCTGGGATGCACGACCAGCACGCCCGGCGCCTTCACGACCTCGGTCACGGGGGTGAAGCTCGCCAGGGCGTCGTAGGGCAGCTGGCGGTAGACCGCTGGATTCACCCCGTGGGTGGACAGCGTGGCCAGGCCCATGGTCAGCCCGTCCGGCGCGGCCGCGGCCACCTCCTGCATGCAGGCCGCGCCTGCCGCGCCGGGGCGGTTGATCACCTCCACGGGCCGGCCCAGGAGGCGTTGCAGCGGGGCCGCGAGCGCCCTGGCCGTAATGTCCGTGGCTCCGCCCTGAGGGAAGGGCACCAGCAGGCGCAGGGGGCCCCCGGTTTGCGCCCCGGCCGGCGGCAGCGCGGCCAGCGCGGTCCACGCGAGGAGATGGCGACGTTGCATGCAGACACCCCTTTCTGCGGGCCAGGGGCCCGTTCATCTCACAACAGGGAGCGGCGCGGACGGCGGGCGCCGGCAGGCGTTCCGTGGCGCACGGCCAGCCAACGGCTAGCGGCGCGGGTCGGTGGCCAGCAGCCACTCGGTGAGCGCGCGCAAATCGCCCCGCAGGCGCTCGGCGCCCACCGGTTCGAGGGCGAGGGTGTCCTCGTCCATGTAGAGCTTGCGGTTGATCTCGATCTGGATGCTGTGGCGGTGCGCCGCAGGCTGGCCGTAGCGGCGCACGAGCTCCACGCCCTTGTAGGGGTGGTTGTAGTCCACGCTGTAGCCGCGCTCGCGCAGGAACGCGCAGATGCGTTGCGAAAGCGCGGGATCGGCCGTGGTGCCGTCGCGGTCGCCCACGACAAAGTCGGCATGCACCAAGCCCGGGTACAGCGTCGCGTGGCTGCCGGCCACCGCGGGCATGGAGTGGCAGTTGATGTGGATGCTGTAGCCGTGCCGCGCATGCGCCGCGTCGATCGCACCGGCCACGGCGACATGGTAGGGGCGCCAGCAGCGCTCGATGCGCGCGGCCACCTCGTCGGCGGTCAGCAGCCGGTCGTAGATGGGCGTGCCCTCGTCCGTGCACTTCCAGATCAGGCCCTTGCCCAGGCGCACCTTCTGCAGCACCACCGGGTCCTGCGTGACCGGGCCGCTCCAGCGGCCGCCCTCGATCATCTCCACATCGATTTCGGTGGTATCGCGGTTCGCATCCAGGTAGCTGCGCGGGAAGTGCGCCTCGACCCAGTGCACGCCCAGCCCGGGGGCGAAGTCATAGAGCTTCTCGACGTGCGTGTCCTCCGCGCGGCGCAGCAGCGCAGGCGGGCACGCGGGGCGGAAGTCGTCGGGGTAGCGGGTCCCGCTGTGGGGGGAGTCGAACACCAGCGCGGTGTTCCCCGCCCGGTGCGTGACGAGCGCAGCGGCGCAGGGCTCCCCGCCGCCCGCGGCCCCGGGCTCGCCCTGGTGGTATTGGCTATTGATCAATCGCAGCACTGGATGCATAGGCAGAACCGGTAGTCCATCAAATCAATCAAGCGCGATCTTGGCGTAGGCCGCGACCTGCTTCATTTTCTCGATTTCGCGCACGATCTGCTGCGAGAAGGCGGCCGGCGTGGTGCCCGAGGCGTAGAGGCCCTGGCCCGCGAGGCGGTCGCGCACGGCCGGCTCCTTGAGCGCGGCGGCCACGGCCTGCTGCACGCGCAGCACCTGGGCCGCAGGCGTGGACGCCGGCGCCACGAGGCCGAACCACGAGGGCTCGTTGGCCTGCTTGTAGCCCAGCTCGGCATAGGTGGGCACGTCGGGCAACACGTCCAGGCGCTCATGCCAGGACACGGCCAGCGCCTTGAGCTTGCCCGACTTCACGTGCGGCAGCGACGAGGCCACCTGGTCGAAGTAGACCGGCACCTGGCCGCCCAGCACATCGTTGATGGCAGGGCCCGCACCGCGGTAGGGAATGTGCACCATGGCCGTGCCCGTGCTGCTCTTGAACAGTTCGCCCCACATGTGGCCGATGGTGCCATTGCCGGGCGTGGCATACGAGACCTTGCCCGGGTTGGCCTTGAGGTATTTGACGAGGTCGGCGAAGTCCTTGACGGGCAGCACCTTGGGGTTGACCACGATGATGCCGGGCGCCTTGACGATCTCCGTCACGCCCGCGAAGTCCTTGACCGGGTCGTAGGGCAGCTTGGAGAACACCGCCGGGTTCACACCGTGCGTGGACAGCGTGGCCACGCCGAAGGTCAGGCCGTCGCCCGCGGCGCGCGCCACCTCGGACATGCCGATCGAGCCACCCGCGCCCGCGCGGTTTTCGACCACCACGGGCTGGCCCAGCAGGCGCTGCAGCGGCTCCTGCAAGGCGCGGCCCGCGATGTCGGTGGCGCCGCCCGGCGGGAAGGGCACGACGATGCGCAGGGGCTTGTCCTGGGCGAAGGACATTCCAGGAACGACAGATGCAGCGGCCATGGAGGCCAGGAAATTACGACGTTGCATGGGGAAATTCCAAGTTCGATGGTTAAAGAGTACCGGAATCGGTGCCGTTGCAAAAGCAATAGGTGTGCCTGTTATCATTCCAAAACGGAATGTTTTAAGAACCCCTGCCATGTCCTTGCGCCGGCTCAACCCTCCCGTGCACCTGCTGCGGGCCTTCTCCACCGTGGCCCGCTTCGGGGGCATCTCGCGCGCGGCCGAGGCCCTGCACCTCACCCAGAGCGCCGTGAGCAAGCAGGTGCAGGAGCTGGAGCGCTGGGTGGGCGTGCCCCTGTTCGAGCGCAGCCGCAAGCGCCTGGCACTCACGCCCGCGGGCGAGCGCTACGAGAAGGCCGTGCGCGCCCTGCTCGCGCGGCTGGAGGCCGCCACGCTCGAGCTCATCACCAGTGGCGACGGCGGCGGCGCGCTGCATCTGTCCACGCTGCCCACGTTCGGCGCCAAGTGGCTCATTCCGCGCCTGCCGCAGTTCCAGCACCGCCACCCGCAGATCACGCTGCACTTCGTGCCCTACGTGCACGGCTACGACTTCTCCAACCCCGAGCTCGACTGCTCCATTCTTTTCGGCGAGGGGCACTGGCCCGGCGCGCGCTCGCACTACCTCTCGGGCAACCAGGTGGCGCTGATCGCGCCGCGCGAGGGCGTGGCCGAAACCCCGATCCGCGCACCGCGCGACGTGGCACGCTGCACGCTGCTGCGCCACGTCACCGTGCCCGAGGCCTGGCTGCGCTGGAGCGAGACGCATGGCGTGGCAGGGCTCGACCCGCTCGCGGGCCCGCAGTTCGACCAGTTCCAGACCATGATCCGCGCCGTCATGGCCGGCATGGGCGTGGCCCTGGTGCCGCGCTGCCTGGTGCAGGACGAGATCGCCGCGGGCCTCGTGGCCGAGCCGCTGCCGCAAGGCGGCTACCGCAGCGACATGGGCTACTGGTTCTGCTACCCCGAGGGACGCGCGCAACTGGCCACGCTGGACCGCTTCCGCACGTGGCTGCTAGAGCTGGCCGCAGAGGAAACCCCGGCCCCGGGCTGACTCAGAGCGTGTTCACGCTCTCAGGCCACGCGCGCCTGCACCCGGCGCGAGACGAGCAGCCCCAGCGCGAACACCCCCACCGCCGCGGCCGAGAACACCAGCGGCAGCCAGCCCCGGTCCACGCTGAAGGCCACGAGCAGCACGCCCGTGGACTGCCCCAGGAAGAGCAGGCACGCGAACAGCGTCACGGCCGTGCCGCGCGCCTGCGGCGCCATCTGCGTGGCCTGCACCTGCAGCGTGTTGTGCAGCATGTAAAAGCCAATGCCGGCCAGAAAGCAGCCCAGCATGGCCCCGCCCACGGCCGGCGCCCAGGCCAGCGCCAGCAGGCCCAGGGCAACGAGCGCGGCCCCCAGCGCCGCCAGCCCCCGCTCTCCCAGCAGGGCCAGCCAGCGCCGCGCGAACACGCTGTAGATCAGCCCGCCCACGCCATAGAGCACCATCACCCCGCCCGCCGCGGCCGCCGAGAGGCCGAAGCCGCCCACCATGCGCGCCGGCACGAAGGCCAGCGTGCCGAACGCCAGCGCGCCCTCGATGGCCACCATCGTGAGCACCCAGCGCACGCGCGGGATGCGCAGCAGATCCGCAGTGCCCGCCAGGTAGCGGGCCAGGGAGAACGCGGGAGCGCCAGCCGCGCCCGCCCGCAACGCCCCGCTGGCGCGGGCATGGCGCAGCAGCAGCCCCGCGGCGGTGAAGAACAGCACGGCCAGGGCAGCCAGCGCCGCGCGCCAGCCCAGGGTTTCGGTGGCCAGGCCGCCGAACCACTGGCCCGCCATCATCCCGGTGACAGTGGCCACCATGAGGCGCGCGAGGGTCTCCTGCCGCTGCTCGTAGGCCACCTCGTCGCCGATCCAGGCCATGGACAGCGGGATGATCCCCGCCGCCGCAGCCCCCATCGCGGCGCGCGCCGCCACCAGCACGGTGAAGCTCGGCGCCAGCGCCGTCACGGCGCTGAACAGCGCGCAGGCTGCCGTGGCCCCGATGATCACGCGCACCTTGCCCACGCGGTCGCCCAGCGGGCCATAGACCAGCTGCAACACCCCGTAGGCCACGGCAAAGGCCGCGATCACCGCCGAGGCGTCGCCGGTGGTGACCCGGTATTCGCGGGAGAGCGCCACCAGCATCGGGTCGCACACGCGCATGGAGAGCATGCTGGAGAAGGCCGCCAGGCTGATCAGCCGCAGCATCGTCGAGGAAGAAGTCATGTGCCCCGATTGTGGTGCGTCACCCGGCCGGTGCGCGCGCCGGCGCAAAATGGCCCCATGCGCTCGTCCAGCCTGCGCCGGCAGCTATGGAAACAGGAGTTCAGGCACCGCGCACCTCGGCCACCAGCGTATCGAGGCGGCGCACGTCGGTCACCACCAGCGCGTGTGCTCCCTCCTTGCGCAACAGGCCGCTGCGGACCAGCGCATTCAGCTCGCGCGTGACCTGCTCGCGGTTCGTGCTGATCTTGCTCGCCAGCGCCGCATGGGGCGGCGCCGGGTCGATGCGCGCCTGGTTGCCGCTCACGCCCGCCGCATGCGCCAGGCGCAGCAGCTCGGCATGCAGGCGGGTTTGCACGCCGAGCGTGCTGAGCTCGATCACGCGCTCGGTCAGCCCCCGCACCTTGGCCGCCAGGTCGCGCAGCATGCGCATGGCCACCATGGGCTCGCGCTGCAGCAGCGCGATGAAGGCCCGGGGCGGCAGGCTGGCGAGCACCGAGGGTTCGAGGGTCACCACATCGGCCGAGCGCGGCGCATCGTCGATGGCCGAGAGATCGCCGAAGTGCGCGCCGGCCTCGCAGTCGCGGAACGACACTTCGCGCCCCTGGGGCGAGTAGGTGGTGATGCGCACGCGCCCCGCGACGAGAAAAAACACCTCGCCCCCATCGGAGTGGCGCATGAACACCGGCGTACGCGCATCCACGGTGCGCCAGTCGCACTCGTGCGCCAGCCGCTCCAGGCAGGCATCGGCCAGCCCTTCGAACAGATCGATGCGGCGCAGGGCGAGGCTGGAGCGGTGGGCGGCGGAAGTTGGCATACGGCGGCGTGGAAATAGCCCCGCGCATTATGCTCAGCACCCCTATCCCCTGCCCCATGCCCCGCCTTCGCCCTCTCCCGTACCTGCCCACGCCGCGCAACCTGCGCTGGACGAGCGGCCTGGTGCTGTGGTGCTATGTCGCGCTGCATCTGGCCAACCATGCCGTGGGGCTGGTTTCGCTGCGGGCGGCAGACACCCTGCGCGCGGCGCTGCACGGAGGCTGGGACACGCTGGCGGGCAGCACGTTGCTGTACGGCGCGTTCGCGGTGCATTTCGCGTTGGCCTGCGGCGCGCTGTGGCGGCGGCGCAGCCTGCGCATGCCTGTGCCCGAGGCGGTGCGCGTGCTGCTCGCGCTCGCTCTGCCGCTGCTGCTGGCCGCGCACTTCGCCGCAACGCGCTGGGCGGATGCGGCCTACGGGCTCGATCCCTCGTACCAGCGCCTCGTGCCTGCCATCTGGTCGCCCGAAGGGCTCGCACTGCAACTGCTGCTGCTCACCTGCGGCTGGGGCCATGGCTGCCTGGGCCTGCACCTAGCGCTGCGCCGTCGCGCGGGCTGGCAGCGCTGGCAGCCCCTGCTGCTGGCGCTCGCGCTGCTGCTGCCCGTGCTCGCGTCGCTGGGCATGCTGTCGATGGCGCGCGAGATCGGCTGGAGCAGCCTGCCGCGGCCGGCCATGCCCAAACCCGCGCAGGCCGAAGCGCTGCGTGCGCTCACGGATGGCCTGCGCGGCGGCTGGCTCGTGCTGCTCGCGGCCCTGTTCGCCGCACGCGGGCTGCGCACCTGGGCCGAGCGGCGGCGCACGGGCGCACAGGTGGAGCTGCGCTACCCCGCACGCACGGTGCAGGTGCCGCGCGGCTGGAGCGTGCTGGAGGCCAGCCGGGCACATGGCATCGGCCTGCTCTCGCTGTGCGGCGGGCGCGCGCGCTGCTCCACCTGCCGCGTGCGCGTGCAAGGCGACGCGGCCCACCTGCCCCCGCCGGGGCGCGACGAACGCCGCACGCTGCAGCGCGTGAAGGCCCCTGCCGACGTGCGCCTGGCCTGCCAGCTGCGCCCACGCGGCGCCATCGCGGTGGAGCCGCTCTTCCAGCCCGGCACGGCGCGCATGGCTGCCACGCGGCGTGGCGAAGAGCGCGCCGTGGCCGTGCTGTTCGTGGACCTGCGCCGCTGGTCGGGCCTGGCCGAGCGCCAGTGGCCGTTCGACCTGGTCTATGTGCTGGACCAGTACTTCGCCCTTGTGGGCGCGGCCGTGCGCGAAAGCGGCGGCCTGCCCAACCAGTTCATCGGCGACAGCGTGATGGCCCTGTTCGGCGTCGATACCGACCTGCCCACGGCCTGCCGCCAGGCCGTGCGCGCGGCCGCGCTGATCGAGCAGCGCATGGACGCCTGGGGCGCAGGCTTCGAAGCCCAGTTCGGCCAGCGGCTGGACTTCGGCATGGGCCTGCATGCCGGGCCCGTGGCACTGGGCCAGGTGGGTTACCAGGACACGACCACCTTCTCGGCGGTGGGCGAAGTGGTCAACACGGCGAGCCGCCTGCAGGATCACTCGAAGGTGGCGGCGGCGCGGCTCGTGCTCTCGCTCGACGCCGCCCGCCATGCGGGCGTGGACGGACAGCTCGGCGCGCCCACGTGCCTGGCGGTGCGCGGACGCAGCGAGCCGCTGGCCGTGCTGCACGTGGAGAGGCCCTCGGCGCTCTGGGGGGCCTAGCCGACTTGCGCAAACTGTGCGTTTGCGCACATACACGGCGGCGGCCGAGGCAGACACTGGAGTCCATGCAGAACGCAATCCCGCGCTGCAAGACACCCGAAGGAAGAACTGCCATGAACAACGCCAAGACCCTCATCGCCATCGCCGCCCTCGCCGTTGCCGGCGCCGCCTCGGCCCAGACGCATTCCACCGAAGACTATTTCGGCACGCTGCCTGCCGCACAAAGCACGCTGTCCCGCGCCGAGGTGAAGGCCGACCTGGAGCGCTTCCAGCGCGCCGTGCCCGTGCAGAACCACTCCACCGAGGACTACTTCGGCCACCTGGCCACGGCACAGAGCCAGCTCTCGCGCGCCGAAGTGCAGGCCGACCTGAACCTGTGGAACCGCGCGGGCATGGGCGCCCGCATCTCGGACGACCGCCTGCAGGCCGCCGACCCGGCCTACGCCGAGCGCCTGGCCACCTACCAGCGCCTGCGCAGCGGGCCCGAGTACCGTGCCGAAGTGAGCCGCCTGCAGGCGGGCAGCACCGTGGCGGGTACCGCCGCTGCGGTCACGGTGAACTGATCGGCCAGCGCCTGCGTCGAGGCCCGCGCGTTGCGCGGGCCTTTTTCATGCGGCGTCCGACGGCCGCGCCGGAAAGCGCACGCTGAAGCGGGCGCCCGGCGGGTGCTGGCCCGGATGGGCGTCTTCCAGCACCACCTCCGCGCCGTGCTGGCGCGCGATCTCCAGCACGATGGGCAGGCCCAGGCCGGAGCCGTCGGCATCGGTGCCAAGCGCGCGGTAGAAGGGCTGGAACACGAGTTCGCGCTCGCTCTCGGGCACGCCGGGGCCCGAGTCCTCGACCTGCAGCAGCACCACGCGCCCGAACGGGTCGGCCAACACGCGCGCCGTGATCACGCCGGGCCGCTCGGGGCTCGAGGGCGTGTAGTTGATGGCGTTGTCGAGCAGGTTGCGCGCCAGCTCCTTGAGCAGCGTGGGGTTGCCATCGAGCCAAACGCCCGTGCTGCCAGGCTCGGCACCGTCGTAGCCCAGGTCGATGCGCTTTTCGAGCGCGCGCGGCACCGAGTCGCGCACCACGTCGATCACGAGCCGCGCGAGGTCGCAGGGCTGGCGCGCGAGGGCCGTGCCGCTGCCTTCGGCGCGCGCCAGCGCCAGCAGCTGGTTCACGGTGTGCGTGGCGCGGATGCTGGAGCGCCCGATCTGCTGCAGCGAGCGCTTGAGCTCCTCGGTGCTCGTGCCCTCGCGCTGCGCCAGGTCGGCCTGCATGCGCAGGCCCGCCAGCGGCGTCTTGAGCTGGTGCGCCGCGTCGGCCAGGAAGCGCTTTTGCGTGGCCAGCGAGTCGTTCAGGCGCCGCAGCAGGTCGTTCACCGAATCCACCAGGGGCGCCACCTCGAGCGGCACGGCCTTGTGGTCCAGCGGCGAGAGATCGTCGGGGCTGCGCGCGCGGATGCGCTCCTCGAGCTGGTTCAGCGGCTGGATGCCGCGCGCGAGCGCCAGCCACACGAGCAGCACCGCGAGCGGCAGGATCACGAACTGCGGCAGCATCACGCCCTTGATGATTTCGGTGGCGAGCACGCTGCGCTTCTCGCGCGTCTCGGCCACCTGCACGAGCGCAAGCGCGCCGCCCGTGGTGGGCAGGCGCACCCAGATGTAGGCCACGCGGATGTCGATGCCGCGCAGCTCCGCGTCGCGCAGGCGCACCTCGCCGCTCTGGGGACGGTCGTCCTCGGGCGGTCGCGGCAGCTCGCGTTCGCCCGAGAGCAATTCGCCCGCGGGGCCGAGCACCTGGTAGTACACGGTGTCGGAATCGTCCGCGCGCAGGATCTCGCTCGCGGGCTGGGGCAGGTTGAACTGCGCCTTGCCGCGCTGCACGGTGACGAGCTGCGCGAGCGCGTGGGCGTTGTATTCGAGCGCGCGGTCGAACGGCTTGTTGGCCAGCCCCTGGGCCACGAGCCAGGTGAGCGCCAGGCTCACGGGCCACAGCAGCAGCAGCGGCGTGAGCATCCAGTCGAGGATCTCGCCGAAGAGGGAGCGTTGCTCGCGCTGGAAGATTTTCAAGGGTTTTCAGCCTCCAGCGCCTATATTACAAGCGCCATCAGCTATCAAAAAAGAAGCGTCAGCCCGGGATTTTTTCCAGGCAGTACCCGAGGCCGCGCACCGTGGCGATGCGGATGGGGCCGCGCTCGATCTTCTTGCGCAGGCGGTGGATGTAGACCTCGATGGCGTTGTTGCTGACCTCCTCGCCCCACTCGCACAGGCGCTCGACGAGCTGGTCCTTGCTGACCAGCCGGCCCGCGCGCTGCAGCAGCACTTCGAGCAGTCCCAGCTCGCGCGCCGACAGCTCGACCATCTTGCCGTCAATGGTGGCCACGCGACCGGCCTGGTCGTACACCAGGGGGCCATGCTTGATGGCGCTGCTCGTGCCGCCCATGCCGCGGCGCGTGAGCGCGCGCACGCGCGCCTCCAGCTCCTGCAGCGAGAAGGGCTTGGCCATGTAGTCGTCGGCCCCGAAGTCGAGGCCCTTGACGCGCTCCTCCACGCTGTCGGCCGCCGTGAGGATCAGCACCGGCAGGGCCGAGCCGCGGCTGCGCAGCTTCTTGAGCACCTCCAGGCCGTGCATCTTCGGCAGGCCCAGGTCGAGGATGAGCAGATCGAACTCGTTGTTCGTCATCAGGGCGGTGTCGGCCTCGGTGCCGCTGGCCACGTGGTCCACCACGGCGCCCGAGGCGCGCAGCGTGCGCAGCAGCCCGTCGGCGAGCACCTGGTCGTCTTCGGCGATGAGGATGCGCATGCGTTGTCTCCTGGAATGCGGCGCTGTCGGCAAAGGCGCGCCTTGGCACCGATTTTAGGCCGCCACCGCCGCGCGCCCATTGCCCCTTCGGGCATCAGCGCTACCCCTCACCCCGGGCACGGGCCCGCATGGGCCATGCATGGGTCTATCGGCAGTACTCAACCCGTTGGCGCTACGCGCCGCCCGCGTACGCCTCCAGCCCCAGCGCCACCACCGTGGCTACCTCGGCCCCGACTTCGGCGCGGAACTCGGCCTCCGCCTGCGCCACCGCATCGCGAAAGGCCTGCAGCCAGGCCAGTCCCGTGGGCGTGAAGCGCACGATGCGCGCGCGCGCGTCGCGCGGGTCGCTCTCGCGCGCAACCAGCCCCCAGGCAGCGCACTGGTCAACCAGGTCGGCCATGGCCTGCTTGCTCATGCCGGCGCGCTGCGCGAGGTCGGTGAGCCGATCGCCGGCCAGCGAGAGGTGGCGCGTGATGTGCACATGCGCAGCACTTACCTGGTCGCGCGCGGCCAGATTGGAGAGGGCCAGCGGCACTTCCACATTGCGCGCCATGAGTTGCAGCACGCGTGCATCAAAGCGGCGCATGGCGTGGCCCAGCAGCCGACCCAGGTGGGTCTGGCGCCAGCCGTCTTCCGCAGGGATGGCGGGCGGTGCGATGTCCATGGCTTATTGTCAGGCAAACTGACCAAATAATACATTTACGCTAAGATGCAAGCCACCTAAACTACTGTTCAAGCATACAGACTGTGGTTCAACCCAGTCTCCTAACCGAAAGCAATATGGCCACCAAGAGGAGTACTTCCATGGACGCACCCGTCAAGAGCACCGCAGACAACAGCGAAAAAGCCAAGGCGCTGCAAGCCGCGCTGGCCCAGATCGAGAAGCAGTTCGGCAAGGGCACGATCATGCGCCTGGGCGAGGGCGAGGCCATCGAAGACATCCAGGTGGTCTCCACCGGCTCGCTGGGCCTGGACATCGCCCTGGGGGTGGGCGGCCTGCCGCGCGGCCGCGTGATTGAGATCTACGGCCCCGAAAGCTCGGGCAAGACCACGCTCACGCTGCAGGTGATCGCCGAGATGCAGAAGCAGGGCGGGCAGTGCGCCTTCGTCGATGCCGAGCACGCCCTGGACGTGCAGTATGCGAGCAAGCTCGGCGTGAATCTGCCCGACCTGCTCATCAGCCAGCCCGATACCGGCGAGCAGGCCCTGGAGATCGTGGACAGCCTCGTGCGCTCGGGCGCCGTGGACCTGATCGTGGTCGACTCGGTCGCCGCGCTCACGCCCAAGGCCGAAATCGAGGGCGAGATGGGCGACCAGCTCCCCGGCCTGCAGGCCCGCCTGATGAGCCAGGCGCTGCGCAAGCTCACCGCCACGATCAAGAAGACCAACTGCATGGTCATCTTCATCAACCAGATCCGCATGAAGATCGGCGTGATGTTCGGCTCGCCCGAAACCACCACCGGCGGCAACGCGCTCAAGTTCTACGCCTCGGTGCGTCTGGACATCCGCCGCACCGGCACCATCAAGAAGGGCGAGGAGTCCATCGGCAACGAGACCAAGGTCAAGGTGGTGAAGAACAAGGTCTCGCCCCCGTTCAAGACGGCCGAGTTCGACATCCTGTTCGGCGAAGGCATCTCGCGCGAGGGCGAGATCATCGACATGGGCGTGAACGCGCGCATCATCGAGAAGAGCGGCGCCTGGTACGCCTACAACGGCGAGAAGATCGGCCAGGGCCGCGACAACGCACGCGAGTTCCTGCGCGAGAACGCCGACCTGGCACGCGAGATCGAGAACAAGGTCCGCGAATCCCTGGGGATCGCCCTGCTGCCGCCCGCGATGGGGACGGAAGCCTCTGAATAAAAAGAGCCCCAGCGCCCATTCAGCGGGCGCCAAAAGCTCATTTTTCAATAGCAATGGGCTTCACCCGCCTCTCGCTCAAGGGCCGCGCGCTGCGCCTGCTTGCCCAGCGCGAGCACTCGCGCAGCGAACTGGCCGCCAAGCTGGCGCGCCACGTGCAGGAGGGCGAGGACCTCGATGCCGTGCTGCGCGAGCTGGAGGCCAAGGGCTTCATCGACGAAACGCGCGTGGCCGAATCGCTGGTGCACCGGCGCGCCGCGCGGCTGGGCACGCAGCGCCTGGTGCAGGAGCTGCGCGGCAAGGGCGTGGGCGAAGATTTGGTGCGCGCCACGGCCGAGCAGTTGCGCGCCACCGAATTCGAGCGCGCGCAGGCCGTGTGGCGCCAGCGCTTTGGCAATCCCGCCGCCACGCCGCAGGAGCGCGCTCGCCAGATGCGCTTCCTGGCCGCGCGCGGATTCAGCGGGGATGTGGTGCGCCGCGTGGTGCGCGGCGCGGATGACGACTGAGCCGGTTCCGGTTACAGCCCCAGCATCAGCTTGAGGTTCTGCACGGCGGCACCACTCGCACCCTTGCCAAGGTTGTCCAGGCGCGCAATGACCACGGCATGGCGGTGGTCCTCGTTGGGGAAGACGCGAATTTCCAGGTTGTTCGTGTCGTTGAGTGCCGTGGCGCTGAGCTTGCCGTCTTCCGTGGGTGGCAGCACCTTCACGAACTGCTCGGGTGTATTGCTTTGGGCATAGTGCGCCGCGTAGGCGTCGTGCAGGTCGGCCGCGCGCGGCCGGCCCGGCAGGTCGTCAAGGTGCAGCGGCAGGTTCACGAGCATGCCCTGGCGGAAGTTGCCCACCGAAGGGATGAACACCGGGCGGTTCGACAGGCCCGTGTACTTCATGATCTCGGGAATGTGCTTGTGCTTGAGGCCGAGCGCATAGGTCTCGAACAGCGGCGCCTGCCCACCCTCATAAGCCTCGATCATGGCGCGCCCGCCGCCCGAGTAGCCGCTGACCGAAGGCAGGGCGATTGGAAAGCCGGCCGGCAGCAGGCCCGCGTCGATCAACGGGCGCACGAGCGCAATGGCGCCCGTGGCATAGCAGCCCGGGTTGGATACGCGTTCTGCAGCAGCCACGGCCTGCACATGGCCGGCATGCAGCTCGGGAAAACCGTAGACCCAGCCATCCGCCGTGCGGTGGGCCGTGCTGGCGTCGATGATGCGGGGCTTCTTGCCCGGGAGGCTGTCGATGAGCGCCACGGATTCGCGCGCGGCATCGTCGTGCAGGCACAGGATCACCAGGTCCACGCCCGCCATCAGCGCGCGCTTGGCGGCGGTGTCCTTGCGCAGCTCGGGAGCGATGCTCACGAGCTCTACCTGCGGCATGGACTGCAGGCGCTCGCGGATCTGCAGACCCGTGGTGCCGGCTTCGCCGTCGATGAACACTTTGGACATGGATGGACTCCTCAGAGGAACGCGGGCACGGTCCGCGCATACGCGCGCGGGGACATAGGTTATATCCACAAGGGATGGTGCATTGCAACATGATACAGTCTCGGGTTGCCATGTCCCAAGCCCGCGGCCAGACATCCGATCATGGCAAACGGGTAACTACCACCCTTCCCTGAGAGAGACCTCATGAAGATTCACGAATACCAAGGCAAGGAAATCTTGCGCAGTTTTGGTGTGCCCGTTCCGCGCGGCATTCCCGCTTTCACGGTGCAGGAAGCCGTGGAAGCCGCCCAGAAGCTCGGCGGCCC
>JASLFM010000196.1 GCA_030150585.1 Acidovorax sp. | reverse complement strand
GATGCCCATGATCGCGCCCATTGCCGACGCGATCATGCAGGGGGCTGGCTACCAAAGGCCCACGCCGGGCGGCGATGACCCGAACTTCCCGACGCCAGCGCAGACTGCGGCCATGAACATCAAGAGCCCCTACATCCAGGGGGAGGGCCCGGAGGGCGGGGGGGCTGCAACTGGCGCCGCCGTGGCGGAGGCCGCCGATGCACCGCCCGTGCGCCAGAACACCAGTCCGGCGTTCCCGCCAGTGCCGCAGCATCCTGGCTCAGGCATGCGGGGTATTGAAACTCAGACTCCCAGTGACAATCTGGCGGGCTGACTCACCACAATGGAGAAAACATGACGACTTCGATTTCCGCTCCGGAAGCGGTTGCGCAGACGATATTTCCGGCGCGGAAGGTTCTGCTGGAGTTCAGCCATCCAACAATTGGAGACGACAACTTCGCGCACATGGTTGCACACGCGATGCAAGAGTTCCACAAAGCGAATCCACTTGCCCGCACAGACGAACAGCCGTTCGTTGCATCCAATGGCGTGATGGTTCGCTTTCACGCACCCTGCATACAACGTATCGCGTAGCAGCAGCTCCTACGTGAATCACACAGCCGCCCACCGAGGCGGCTTTTTCATGCCCGCCCGGTATAGGGCTTAGGGAATTCGCTCTCTGTTTTGACACTGCCTCCAAGCCCAGCGCGCAAGCGCAGAGCGAGGGACGCAGTGCACTACGTGCTGCGCGATCAATAGCAGATGGAGCAGGCCTCATGCCTGCGCCGGAATGCTGGCCCCATGCGGCCACGGCGATATGTGGCGGGACAACATGACGACACCCACAGAGGACTTCTACAGCAGCATCGACGGCGCTTTGACGCCGGAGCAGGCCGCGCGGGCACTGGCCCTGGCGGAATCGGGCGATACCGGCACCAAGCCGGACCTTGGTGGCGCGCCCACGACCACCGCTGCACCGGACGACAAGCCCAGCGAAGTTGCTGCGCCCAAGGCAGGAGAGGCTACGGCCTCGAAGACCGAGGGCGACGGCAAGGCAGGTGCGGCAGCGGCCACCGAGGAACAGTTGACCGCAGAAAACGCGGTGCTCCTGGCCAAGGACGGCAAGCACACCATTCCATTCGACCGCCTGGAAAAGGCACGCCAGGGTGAGCAGCACTGGCGCGCGCAGGCGGAGGCCGCGCAGCAGCAACTCGCTGCACTGCAGGCCCAAGCGCAGGCCCGGGCAGATGCCGGACAGGCTCCGACCACGACCGACAACATGGTGGCCCAGGCCGAGGCCGCCATTGCAGCGGGCGCGGACGCGAACCTGTTTGGCGACTTCTCGGAGCGGGCGCTTGCCGAGGGCATTCAGAAGCTGGTTGCCCAGCAGGTCGCTCAGCAGGTGCAGGCGCAAGTCGCTCAAGCGATGCAGCCCGTGCAGGCCAAGCACCAGCAGAACGCCCAGGCAGAACACCTGACCACGATCTACACGGCACACCCGAACGCCGACTCCATTGTGCAGAGCGAGCAGTTCAAGGCGTGGGTTGATTCCCACCCCTCGGCTGTTCGCAATGCGCTGTTGGCGACGCTCGACCCTGCGAAGGGCGGTAGTGCGGCCGAGGTTGTGGAGGTGCTGGATGCCTACGCCAAAGCTGCCGCAGCTGCTGCGAAGCCCTCTGACACGACCCCCAATGCCGCCGATGCCAAGGCCGCCGCGCAAGCGGCTGCCAAGGCCGCAACGCAGGAAGTGCCCACGAGCCTGACCGCCATTCCTGGCGGCCGCGCGGATGGCGCCTCTCCGAACGAGCGCCTGGCGGAACTCGATGGCCCCGATCTGTACACGGCGCTTGAAGGCAAGACGCCAGCGCAGATCGAGGCATTCCTGAACCAACAGTTGTAGGAGGTCTCATGTCCGAGACTAAAACCAACCTCCCCAGTGGCGCCAAGGGCGCCATGATCCAGCAGGCGGTGGGCGTCTTCCACCAGTGCATGCAGCGCAACACGACGCTCAACCGCCTGACGGGCAAGATGCCCACCGTGGAGCAGGGCGTGGCCGCGGCCAAGCGCCAGTCCAAGCCCAGCATGCCCATCGTGCGGGCCGATGACCTGACGAAAAACAAGGGTGACGAGATCACCTTTCACCTCGATCAGCCCATCGGTGCCTATCCGATCATGGGCAGCGAGTACGCCGAGGGCAAGGGTGTGGGCATGGGCTTCGATGAGGCCCGCCTGCGCGTGAATCAGGCGCGCTTCCCCATCGATATGGGGAACACCATGACGCAGATCCGTAGCCCCTACGACCTGCGCCGCCTGGGCCGCCCGAAGGCCCAGGGCCTGATGAACGACTACATCGATCAGTCGCTCCTCGTCCATATGGCCGGCGCCCGCGGCTTCAACAACCACCTGATCGAGTGGCGTGTACCGTTGGCCTCGCACCCGAAGTTCGCCGAGATCATGGTGAACCGGGTGAAGGCGCCGACCAAGAACCGCCACCTCGTGGCGGGCGCGGGCGCCGTGGGCGAGCTGGCCGTGAACGCGGGCGAGCTGAAGATCGCGAGCACCGACCTGTTCACCATGTCCGTGGTGGATGCTGTGCGCTCGTGGATGGACCAGATCCCGCTGCCTCCGCCGCCGGTGGAGTTCGACGGCGACCTGGCTGCAACGGACAGTCCCATCCGCGTGATGCTGCTGTCGCCCGCGCAGTACAGCGGCTTCGCAACGGACCCCGCATTCCGCACGTTCCAGGCCAACGCCATGGCGCGTGCGCGCATCGCCAAGGACAACCCCTTGTTCCTGGGTGACGTGGGCCTGTGGAACGGCATCCTGATGGTCAAGATGCCCAAGCCGATCCGCTTCTATGCCGGTGACGAGATCAAGTACTGCGCGGACTACACCACCGAGGTGGAAAGCTCCTGCCTGGTGCCGGCATCGTTCACCGACAAGTTCGCGGTGGACCGCGCCATCCTTCTGGGCGGCCAAGCCATCGGCCAGGCCTTTGGCAGCTCGGAGCACTCCGGCGTGCCGTTCTTCTGGTCCGAAGAGCGGGGCGACCACGGCGACAAGCTGGAGCTGCTGATCGGCGCGATCCTGGGCATGTCCAAGATCCGCTTCGCAGTGGACCACGGCGATGTGAAGCAGTTCACCGACCACGGCGTGACGGTGCTCGACACGGCTGTGCCCATCATCAAGCCGCGCGGCTGATGACCCAGGGGCTGGGCTTCGGCCCGGCCCCACACCTCTTTCTCGAAATTTCAGGAGGCCACTATGGCAACCATCATGAAGCAGGGCATGGGCCGCTACCAATACGGCGGCTTCACGCCTGACGGCAACGTGACCACCTACCGCGCCACGTTGGAGACGCTGGCCAGCGGCGCCGTGAAGGATTCCAACTCGACGGCCGCGCCCGCTGTGGGCGATGTGATCGTGCTGGAGCGCCTGCCCCAGGGCATGGTGCTGGAGGACGCTGTGACCATCGTGTCCGCTGGCCTGAAGGCTGGCGTGACGGGCTCGCTGGGTTTCCTCTATGCCGACGGCGTGGACTCGACGGTCGTGCCGCAGGACGCTGCGTACTTCGGCACTGGCATCGATCTGGCGACTGTGGCCCGCGTGCGCGCCACCGGTGCCAAGCCGCCCGTCAAGCTGGCGAAGGAAGCATTCCTGGTGCTGACCGTCGCAGGCGCGGTCAACGACAAGGCCGGCCGCGCTGACTTCATCGTCCGCGGCGAGCGCATGGGCCCGCTGTAAGTAGGCAGGGCGGCGGCAGGGCTCCGGCCCTGCTGTTCTTCATCCACGCATCCAAGAGGACGCCATGACCAGCACCATCGACGTGACCTACACAGGCTCCGAGGAGCCCTTCGTGGATCGCATCTACCACTCGGGCCTGAACTTCATGCCCGGACAGACCCGTGCCGTGCCCCTGGCGCTGGCCCAGCGCTTCCTGCGCCATTCGGACGTGTTCAGCGAGGGCAAGGCTGACAAGGCCAAGCCCGCGAAGAAGGCTGAGCAGCCGGACGACACGACTCAGCAACTCGCTGATGCAGCGGCGGCCGATGCGAAGCGCCAGGAGGCCGAGAACAACCGCTTCGACCTCCTGCAGCAGGTCGAGCGCATGGACAAGGCCGCGTTGCGTGACTTCGCCAAGGTGCACTACCAGCAAGAACTGGCTCCGCAACTGGGCGTCGAAAAGATGCGTGACCGCGTGCGCGGCTTCATTGACCAGTTCGGCACGCCGTGAACCTCGCAAGCCTGATCCGCAGTTTCCGAACCCTGTCAAACGACAGGGTTGACCCCTTCTTTTGGGACGATCCACAGGTCAAAGACTGGCTCAACGAGGCTCAGCGTCAAGCGGCCATTCGTGCGCGGCTGCTGCCAGAGGACTCCTTGGAGGCCATGTGCCGTATCCCGCTGGTGCCCGGCAAGCAGACCTACAAGCTGCACGCCAAGGTCTACGAGATCATCAGCCTGCGGCTGCGCCCGGCGAGCGGAGGAAAGCCGCATCCGTTGGATCTCAAATCGCGTGAGTGGATGGATGCGGAACGTCCGGGCTGGCGCGAGGACGTGAACCCGCCGCGCTTTGCTGTCCAGTCCGACACGGGCTTGCGCGTGGTCGGCTCGGTGGCGGCAGGCGATGTGCTCGAACTGGATGTGTACCGGCTGCCGCTCAAGGACCTATGCAGCGATGGTGACGTGCCGGAAATCCATGAAGCGCACCACGAGCACCTGGTTCAGTGGGCCCTGCACAAGGCCTTCAGCATGCCGGATGCGGAAACGATCGACAGCACGCGGGAAACTGCGGCCGAAGTGGCGTTCACTCGCTACTTCGGCCCGCTTCCCGACGCAGATCTGCGCCGCACGACGCGCGTGGATCAGACACACCACAACGTGGGGTACATCCCCTGACCTGGCCGGCGCAACGCTGGCACTGGAGCAGATCATGCGAGGCTTTCAGCCGAACCGCGGCGATTCAGCGTTAAAGAACAAGGGCGAAGGCCCGCGTGGGTTCAACCCCACAGGTGCGGACGGCGCCGCGCACGCGCAGGCGCTCAACCAGGCGCCGGACTCGGTGCCAGCCATGATGAAGCCGGGCGAGTTCGTGCTGCCACCTGACACCGTGCATGCCATGGGCGGCGCCGATGCACTGCAGGGCGTGGTGGATGCCACGCACACGCCCGTGCGGGGCTTCCAGCCGGGCATGCGTGAGCGTCTTGCAGCCCATGAACCCCAGGTGCGGGGATTCGCCCCCGGTGCACGAGCTCCGGTGGAGCCGCCCATGTTCTTTGCCGACGGCGGGGCCGTGAGTGCTCGCCGACCGCGTGGGTTTGCGCCTGCCCTGCAGCGTTTCGCGAATGGTGGCCTGGTGCAGGACGACCAGAAGCGCGCGAGCAGCTTTGGCGATGCCGCCGCAGCGGCTGCCGGTCCTGCGGTGCAGCAGGTGGGCGCGGCTCCCGCTACCGCATCGAGCTCCAGTCCGACCAACACCTTCCCGGGCAACCGCACGCAAGGTGCCAGCGGTTTCAGCGGCGCGCCCGTCGGCATGCCGAACGCGCCCAAGCCGACCACGGCTGCCGCGCCCGCACCCGCGCCTGCAGCAAGCGCCAGCCCGTCTGGGCTCTACATGCAGGACCGCGCCCAAGAACTCAAAGACCAGGTGGGGCAGGGCAACTTCGCCCAAGCGGCAGGTACTGCGGCGCGCACCGCGGTCCAGGGCCTTGGCATGTACGGCATTGAGGCTGCTGACAAGTTGGCGACGCCAGTCGTGAATGTGGTCAGAGGGTTCGGTGCTGGTCTGCTCGGCCAGGATGCTGCGCCTGCGCCGGCCAGCACCCCCACAGCACCGAAGTCAGCCGCGGCTGCTCCAGCTCCGAATCCCAATGACCAGCGCTTGGCCAGCGGTACGCAGTCGGCTCCCGGCTCCTCCGCTGCGTCCGAGCCCTACACGCCTCGGGGGTTCGATCCCAACGTCACAAGGACCGTTGGACCTGATGGCCGCGTGACGTACTCCGGTGCGAACGTGGGCGACAACATCACGATCAACGGCGAGGCGCCGCGCAACGGCGGCCAGATCAG
>JASLFM010000193.1 GCA_030150585.1 Acidovorax sp. | reverse complement strand
TGAAGGAGCGGTTTCCGCTGCTGTCCATCGAGGTGGCCGTGGACACCAGCGACCTGCTGCTGGGCCAGTTGCGCGAGGGCCTGCTGGAAGTGGTGATCGGGCGCCTGGCGGGCGAGCCCGGCGGGCCTTGCACCTTCCGCGCCCTCGACGGCGAAGGGCTGGCCATCATCGCCGGCAACGCGCACCCGCTGGCACGCCAGCGGAAGGTCACTTTCGAGGCGCTGCTGGACCACCCCTGGGTGCTGCAGCCGCCTGGCAGCCCCATGCGCGATGTGATCGAGCACGAGTTCCGCGACCACCAGCAGCCCCTGCCGCGCGGACTGGTCGAAACGGGCTCCATCCTCACCACCATCAACCTCGTGCGGCGCTCCACCATGATCGGCGTGATCCCCGAAACCATGGCGCGCCAGAACGCCGAGCACGGCCTGCTGCAGGTGCTGCCCTACCGCCTGCGGCGCGTGCTGGAGGCCTACGGCAGCATCGTGCGCACCGACCGGCCGCTGAGCCGCCCAGCCCAGGAGTTCCTGGCGCTGCTGCACCGCGCGTAAGGAGAGCATAGACAATGGCGGGCTTATGACGACCCACGCCCACCGCCCCGCCGCCCCCTCCACGCACGACACCACGCGCATCGACGACCTGCGCATCAAGGCCGTGCGCCCGCTCATCACGCCCGCCATCCTGCAGGAATGGCTGCCCGCGCCCGAGGCCGCGCAGCGGCTCGTGGAATCGAGCCGCACCGCCATCTCGCGCGTGCTGCACGGGCAGGACGACCGGCTCGTCGTGGTCGTGGGGCCCTGCTCCATCCACGACCACGGGCAGGCGATGGACTACGCGCGGCAACTCAAGGTGCAGGCCGACGCGCTGGCCGCCGACCTGCTCGTCGTGATGCGCGTGTACTTCGAGAAGCCCCGCACTACCGTGGGCTGGAAGGGCTACATCAACGACCCGCACCTGGACGGCAGCTTCGCGATCAACGAAGGGCTGGAGATGGCGCGCGCGCTGCTGCTCGATGTGCTGGCGCTGGGCCTGCCCGTGGGCACCGAATTCCTCGACCTGCTCAGCCCGCAGTTCATCAGCGACCTCGTGAGCTGGGGCGCCATCGGCGCGCGCACCACGGAGAGCCAGAGCCACCGCCAGCTCGCGAGCGGCCTGTCGTGCCCCGTGGGCTTCAAGAACGGCACGGACGGCGGCGTGAAGGTAGCGAGCGACGCCATCCTCGCCGCCCAGGCGCCGCATGCCTTCATGGGCATGACCAAGATGGGCCAGTCGGCCATCTTCGAGACGCGCGGCAATGACGACTGCCATGTGATCCTGCGCGGCGGCAAGCAGCCCAACTACCAGAAGGCCGACGTGGATGCGGCCTGCGCGCTGCTCCAAGGTGCGGGCCTGCGCGAGCAGGTGATGATCGACGTGAGCCACGCCAACAGCAGCAAGCAGCACACGCGCCAGATCGTGGTGGCGCAAGAGGTGGCCCGGCAGATCGCCGCGGGCGATACGCGCATCACGGGTCTGATGATCGAGAGCCACCTGGAAGAGGGCCGCCAGGACATCGTGCCCGGCCAGCCCCTGAAGCCCGGCGTGTCGGTGACCGACGCCTGCATCAGCATGGCCCAGACCGTGCCGGTGCTGCAGGAGCTGGCGGCCGCTGTGCGGACGCGGCGCGCCCAGTCTGCACCCAATCGCCAGGCAACCTGAGTGCGCTCACTATCCAGCAACAGAAAGCAGAAGGCACGCTGAAAATTTTCTGGCGTTCTGCGCTGGATCTTTCTGGGCGCCACCCCGCAGGGCCTACCAGGCCGCGCGAAACTGTACGCGCAAGGCCTCAATGGCATCTTCGCTGAGCGGGCTGGGCCGGGCCAGTAGCCACAGCCGCGCGGTTTCCTCCAGCTCCTCCAGCGTGGCCATGGCCGCAGCCGGCGTGTCGTGCCACACATTGGGCCCCAGGCGCGCCAGCATGACAGCGCGGATGGGGCGGCCCGCCCGCTGGTAGCTGGTGATGGCCTGGGCCACGGCCTCGGCCGCCTCGTCGGCGCCAGGGCGGTGGTAGGCAATGTGGGGCACGCGGCCCACCTTCATCACGAAGTAAGGCGTGATAGGTGGCAACAATTCTTCGGTGCCATCTTGCTGCAACGAACTGGCCACGAGGTGCGTGCTGTGGGTATGGATCACGCAGCGCGCGGGGCGCTGAGTGGCCTCGCTGGCCGCGTAGATGCGGCGGTGCAGCACCATGGTCTTGCTGGCACGCTCACCGCTTAGCTGCATGCCATGGGCATCGAGCCGAGCGAGTTGCCCTGGCTCGAGAAAACCCAGGCAGGCATCAGTGGGCGTGATCAGGAATCCATCGGCCAGGCGCACGCTGATATTGCCGGCCGTGGAGTGCACGTAGCCGCGCGCGAACAGGCTGCGGCCCACGCGCACGATCTCGGCGCGCGCCTCGTCTTCGCTCAGGAAGGGAGGGACAGTCGTCATGGGGCGAGCTGGGCAAAGGCCTTGGTGAAGAAATCGGGCGTGCCGAAGTTGCCCGATTTGAGTGTGATGTGCAGGCCTTCGGGCGCCACCTCGCTGGTCGCAAAGCACCAGGGCACGCCGGGGTCGATCTGCGCGCCAATGCGCATCTGCGCAATGCCCAGCGCTTGCACGCAGGCGCCCGAGGTCTCGCCACCGGCCACCACCAGCTGGCGCACGCCCATCTCGACCAAGCCGCGGGCAATCGCGGCAATCGTCTGCTCGACCATGGCACCGGCCTTTTCCACACCCAACTGGGCCTGGATGGCACGCACGGCATCGGGCTCGGAGGTGGAATAGACCAGCACGGGGCCGCCCTCCAGGTGCGCGCGCGCCCAGGCCAGCGCCTCGGCACAGACGTTATCGCCCGCAGCCAGGCGCAGCGGATCGATGGCCAGGGCAGGGCGGCCCAAAGCGCGAAACTCGGCCACCTGGCGGTTCGTGGCCACCGAGCAACTGCCCGCTACCACCGCCTGCCAACCGGCAGCCGGGGGCAGAGCGGCGGCGGTGGAGTCGGCCTGGATGCCGAAGTTGGCCGGTAGGCCGATGGCCACGCCCGAACCCGCCGTGACGAGGGGCATGCCCTTGAGCGCCGCCCCCAGCGTGACCAGGTCCTGGTTGCAGAGCGCATCGACGATGGCCATGCACACGCCCTCGTCGCGCAGCGCTGCAAAGCGCGCGCGGATGGCCTCGCAGCCCTGGGCAATCACCCGGTAATCCACCAGCCCCACCTTCCGCGCTGTCTGCGCCTGCAGCACGCGCACCAGGTTCGGATCGGTCATGGGCGTGAGCGGATGGTTCTGCATCCCGCCCTCATTGAGCAGCCCGTCGCCCGCAAAAAGATAGCCCTTGAACACCGTGCGCTGGTTGTCGGGAAAGGCTGGCGTGGCAATGGTGAAGTCGGTGCCCAGCGCCTGCATCAGCGCATCGGTCACGGGGCCGATGTTGCCCTCGGCCGTGCTGTCAAAGGTGGAGCAGTATTTGAAATAAATCTGCTGCGCGCCCTGGGCCTGCAGCCAATGCAGCGCCTGCAGCGACTGGGCCACGGCCTCTTCGGCAGGGATGGTGCGGCTCTTGAGGGCGACGACCACGGCGTTGGCGTCCATATCCAGCGGCTCTGCGGGTACGCCGATGGTCTGCACCACGCGCATGCCGGCGCGCACCAGGTTGTTGGCCAGGTCGGTGGCGCCGGTGAAATCGTCGGCTATGCAGCCCAGCAAAATGGGCTTGGCGGGGGTCATGCTTGGAAACTCCTGAAAGCTTTCTCGACTAAGCCTCAGCGGCCTTGGCGCCGCGCTTTTTGAACAGGCGCCCCACCGAGCTCCATGCCAGCAGCAGCAGGGCCGCCGTGAAGATGGTGCCGACCAGGCCATTGCTGAAGAACACCGCAAGCGAGCCGTCCGACAGCAGCATGCTCTGGCGGAACGCGTCCTCGGTCTTGTCGCCCAGCACCATGGCCAGGATCAGCGGGGCAATCGGGTACTCAAGCTTCTTGAATACATAGCCCACCAGGCCGAAGGCCAGGGCAATATAGACATCCGACATCTTGCCGCCGATGGTGTAGGCACCGATCAGGCAAATCACGATGATCAGCGGCCCGATGACGGCAAATGGCAGGCGCAGGATGGACGAGAACAGCGGAATCGTGGCCAGCACCAGCACCACGGCCACGATGTTGGCCACGTACATAGAGGAGATCAGGCCCCAGACAAATTCGGGCTTTTCGATGAACAACATGGGCCCGGGCTGCAGGCCCCAGATCATCAGGCCGCCCATCATCACGGCCGCGGTGGCCGAGCCGGGCACGCCCAGCGCCAGCATGGGCAGCAGGGCCGAGACGCCGGCCGAGTGGTCGGCCGTTTCGGGCGCCACCACGCCATCGGGTTCGCCCTTGCCAAAGCCCGCGCGGAACTTGGAAAAACGCTTGGCCAGGCCGTACGACATGAAGGACGCGGCCGTGGGGCCGCCGGGCGTGATGCCCATCCAGCAACCCACGAGCGTGGAGCGGATCAGCGTGACGCCGTGGCTGGGCAGCTTCTTGGCCGACTCCCAGACCGTGCGCCAGGTCACGCGCGCATGCAGGCCTTCAAAGCGCAGGCCTTCCTCCACGGTCACCAGCAGCTCGCCGATGCCGAACAGGCCCACCACGGCGGCCAGGAAGGAGACGCCGCTGACCAGCGTGTCTGAACCAAAGGTCAGGCGCACCTCGCCCGATACCGTGTCCATGCCCACGGCCGCGAGGATCAGGCCGATGCACAGCGAGGCCAGGGTCTTGAGCGGCGAACCGCCGCTGACCAGGTAGCTGCAGAACGTGAGCAGGTAGACCGCAAAGAATTCGGCCGGGCCGAACTTGAGCGCGAAATCGGCAATCGCGTTGGCGATCAGCGTGACCACCATCACGCCGACCATGGCGCCAAAGCCCGCCGACAAAAAAGCCGTGGACAGCGCCTCGGCCGCGCGCCCGTTGCGCGCCATGGGGTAGCCGTCGAAGGTCGTGGCCACCGACGAGGGTTCGCCCGGAATATTGAACAGGATCGAGGTCGTGGAGCCGCCGAACAGCGCGCCCCAGTACATCGACGAGAGCAGGATGATGGCCGAGACCGGCTCCATCGTGAAGGTCAGCGGCAGCAGCAGGGTCACGCCATTGGGCGCGCCCAGCCCTGGCAGCACACCCACCAGGATGCCCAGCAGGACGCCGCCCGCCATCAGGGCGATGTGGTACAGGCTCAGGGTCGTCTCGAACCCTGTCATCAGGTATTGCACTTGTTCCAGCACGTCGAATCCTCAGGCGGCACGCCAGGCGTCGTAGAGCTCTTCCAGCGGCCCGCGCGTGAGCGGTACGCCAAACCAGATTTCAAACACGGCAAACATCACCACGGCCGCAAACACGCCCACGCCCACGGCCTTGCCCCAGCCAAAGCCGCCATGCACCCGGGCCATGAAGGCCAGGAACACTGCCGCCGCGAGGTAAAAGCCCGTGAACGGCGCGGCCAGCGCCAGCACCACCGTGGGTATGAACTGCGAGAGCACGCGACGCAGTTGCTCGCCCGTGGCGAACACCTCATCCTCCGCGGGCTTGCGCGCCGCCTGGAAGGTGAGCACCAAGCCTACGGCCAGCAGCAGCGCCCCCAGGCGCAGGGGGAAGTAGCCCGCCTCGGGGCCCGTGGGGCCCCAGCCCGATTGGAGCTGCAGGCTGCCGTAGATGACCACCGCGGCGAACGCACTGATGAGCCCCGC
>JASLFM010000158.1 GCA_030150585.1 Acidovorax sp. | reverse complement strand
TCGTGCTGTGGCTTGCCGCGCGCAAGGCCACATCGGGCGTTCCGGGCCGCTTCCAGGCGGCTGTAGAGCTGCTGGTCGAGATGGTGGACAACCAGGCCAAGGCCAACATCCACAACGCGCAGAGCCGCAAGTTCATCGCGCCCCTGGCACTGACCGTGTTCGTCTGGATCTTCATGATGAGCGACATGGACATGCTGCCCGTGGACCTGCTGCCAGTGCTGTGGCAAGGCGCCCAGGGTGACTCGCACGCCTACCTGCGGGTCGTTCCCACGGCCGACCTCTCGACCACGCTGGGCCTGTCCTCGGCCGTGCTGATCCTGTGCTTCTACTACAGCGTCGAGATCAAGGGCATGGGCGGCTGGGCCCACGAACTGGTGACCGCTCCTTTCGGCACCAGCAAGAATCCCGTGTTTGCACTGATCCTGGGTGTTATCAACCTGGCCATGCAGATCATTGAATATGTCGCCAAGACGGTTTCGCATGGCATGCGACTGTTCGGCAACATGTACGCTGGTGAGTTGGTGTTCTGTCTGATCGCTCTGATGGGCGGTGCGGCTGCCATGTCGCTTTCCGGTGTGTTGCTCCCCTTGGGGCACATCATTGCAGGCTCTATCTGGGCGATCTTCCACATTCTGATCATCACCCTGCAGGCCTTCATTTTCATGATGCTGACGCTGATCTATCTCGGCCAGGCACATGAAGCCCACTGACCATTTCCTTTCCCTCTCAACCTTTCTCTTTCTTTAATCTCAGGAGTCATCATGGAAAACATTCTCGGTCTCGTCGCTCTGGCTTGTGGTCTGATCGTTGGTCTGGGCGCTATCGGCGCTTCGATCGGTATCGCCCTGATGGGTGGCAAGTTCCTGGAATCGTCGGCACGTCAGCCTGAGCTGATCAACGAACTGCAAACCAAGATGTTCATCTTGGCCGGTCTGATCGACGCTGCCTTCCTGATCGGTGTTGCTATCGCTCTGCTGTTCGCTTTCGCCAACCCCTTCGTCCTGGCCTAAGCTCCGATCAACGCCCTAGATAGAAAGGTGTTGCCGTGAGTATCAACGCGACCCTGTTCGTCCAGGCCATCGTTTTCCTGATCCTGGTGCTGTTCACGATGAAGTTCGTGTGGCCCCCGATCGCGAAGGCGCTGGATGAACGAGCTCTGAAAATCGCCGATGGCCTCGCTGCTGCCGACAAGGCCAAGACTGACCTGGCCGCCGCCAACAAGCGCGTCGAGCAGGAACTGGCCCAGACGCGCAACGAAACGGCATCGCGGCTTGCGGACGCCGAACGCCGTGCCCAGGCCATCATCGAAGAAGCCAAGGCCCGTGCCTCCGAAGAAGGCAACAAGATTGTTGCTGCTGCCCGCGCCGAGGCCGAGCAGCAGACAGTCCAGGCCCGTGAAGCCCTGCGCGAGCAAGTGGCTGCGCTGGCCGTCAAGGGCGCCGAGCAGATCCTGCGCAAGGAAGTGGATGCCGGCGTCCATGCCGACCTGCTGAACCGCCTGAAGACCGAGCTGTAAGGAAGAGCAAACATGGCAGAACTCGCCACCATTGCCCGTCCTTACGCAGATGCCCTGTTCAAGGCCAGCACCCAGCAGGGTGCTGACTTGTCCGGCACTGTTGCCTGGGCGGAGGAATTGGCGGCGATTGCCGCCAATCCGCAATTGCGCCAGCTGGCCGACGACCCCAAGGTGACCGACGAACAACTGTTCGACGTCATCAGCGGCGTGGCCGGCTCGGCATTGCCTGATGCCGCTCGCAACTTTCTGCGCGTCATCATTGAAAACGGCCGACTGCAAGCCCTGCCAGAAGTGGCGGCCCAGTTTCGCAGCCTCGTGAACCGCGCCGGTGGCTCGTCCGACGCCGTGGTTCAAAGCGCTTTTCCCATAGATGCTGCCGCTCTGGCTGCCCTCGGGACTTCGCTGGAGAAGCGTTTCGGCCGAAAGCTGAACCTGTCGGTGCAGCAAGATCAGTCCCTGATCGGTGGCATCCGCGTCGTGGTGGGTGATGAAGTTCTTGACACGTCCGTCAAGGCCCGCCTGGAACAAATGAAAGCGGCCCTCATTGCGTAACAACGCGACTGAGGTCTCGGCTAACCAAAGCTAAAGAAGGAAAGAGTCATGCAACTCAATCCCGCAGAAATTTCTGAACTGATCAAGAGCCGCATCGAGGGTCTGGCTGGCAGCAGCGACATCCGTAACGAAGGCACCGTGGTTTCGGTGACCGACGGTATCGTGCGCGTGCACGGCCTGTCGGACGTGATGCAAGGCGAAATGCTGGAATTCCCCGCAGGCAAGGATGGCCAGCCCTCCTTCGGCCTGGCGCTGAACCTCGAGCGCGACTCCGTCGGCGCCGTGATTCTGGGCGAGTACGAGCACATCTCCGAAGGCGACACCGTCAAGTGCACGGGCCGCATTCTGGAAGTGCCCGTCGGCCCCGAACTCATCGGCCGCGTGGTCAACGCCCTGGGCCAGCCGATTGACGGCAAGGGCCCGATCAACGCCAAGATGACGGACGTGATCGAGAAGGTCGCTCCCGGCGTGATCGCACGCCAGTCCGTGGACCAGCCCCTGCAGACCGGCATCAAGTCCATCGACTCGATGGTGCCCGTCGGCCGTGGCCAGCGCGAACTGATCATCGGCGACCGCCAGACCGGCAAGACCGCCGTGGCCATCGACGCCATCATCAACCAGAAGGGCCAGGGCGTGACGTGTATCTACGTCGCCATCGGCCAGAAGGCATCGTCGATCAAGAACGTGGTGCGCGCGCTGGAACAAGCCGGCGCGATGGAATACACCATCGTCGTGGCCGCCTCGGCCTCCGAATCCGCTGCGATGCAGTACGTGTCGGCCTACTCGGGCTGCACGATGGGTGAGTACTTCCGCGACCGTGGCGAAGATGCGCTGATCGTGTACGACGACCTGTCCAAGCAGGCCGTGGCCTACCGCCAGGTTTCGCTGCTGCTGCGCCGCCCGCCGGGCCGCGAAGCCTTCCCCGGCGACGTGTTCTATCTCCACAGCCGCCTGCTGGAGCGTGCCGCTCGCGTGAACGCCGACTACGTGGAAGCCTTCACCAAGGGCGCCGTCAAGGGCAAGACCGGTTCGCTCACGGCCCTGCCCGTGATCGAAACGCAGGCTGGTGACGTGTCCGCCTTCGTGCCGACCAACGTGATTTCGATCACCGACGGCCAGATCTTCCTGGAAACCAGCCTGTTCAATGCCGGTATCCGTCCCGCCATCAACGCCGGTATCTCGGTGTCGCGCGTGGGTGGTGCCGCCCAGACCAAGCTGGTCAAGGGCTTGTCCGGCGGTATCCGTACCGACCTGGCGCAGTACCGTGAGCTGGCCGCGTTCGCGCAGTTCGCCTCCGACCTCGACGAAGCCACGCGCAAGCAGCTCGACCGCGGTGCCCGCGTGACCGAACTGCTCAAGCAGCCCCAGTACAGCCCGCTGAGCACTGCGCTCATGGGTGCGACGCTGTTCGCCGTGAACAAGGGTTACCTCGACGACGTGGACGTGAAGAAGGTCCTGGCCTTCGAGTCCGGTCTGCACCAGTACCTCAAGACGAGCCATGGTGCGCTGCTGGATCGCCTGCAGCAAAACCGTGCCTTCGACAAGGAAGGTAAGGACGAGGCCGAGCTGACGCAAGCCATCACGGCGTTCAAGAAGTCGTTCGTTTAAACCGGACGAGGAGCCATCATGGCAGCAGGCAAGGAAATACGCGGCAAGATCAAATCGGTGGAAAACACCAAGAAGATCACCAAGGCCATGGAAATGGTGGCCGCGTCCAAGATGCGCAAGGCGCAGGACCGCATGCGCGCCGCCCGTCCCTACAGCGAAAAGGTTCGCAACATTGCTGCGAACCTCAGCCAGGCCAATCCCGAGTACGTTCACCCCTTCATGAAGGTGAACGACGCGAAGGTGGCTGGCGTCATCGTGGTGACGACGGACAAGGGGCTGTGCGGCGGCATGAACACCAACGTGCTGCGTGCCGTGACGACCAAGCTGCGCGATCTGCAGTCGCAGGGTGTGTCCACGCAGGCAGTAGCCATCGGCAACAAGGGCCTGGGCTTTCTGAACCGTGTCGGCGCCAAGGTGGTTTCGCACGTCACCGGCCTCGGCGACACGCCCCATCTCGAAAAGCTGATCGGCCCCGTCAAGGTGCTGCTCGACGCATATGCCGAGGGCAAGATCAACGCGGTGTATCTGAGCTACACCAAGTTCATCAACACCATGAAGCAGGAATCGGTGGTGGAGCAGTTGCTGCCCCTGTCCTCCGAGAAGCTGCAGGCCGAGAAGACGGAACACGGCTGGGACTACATCTACGAGCCCGACGCGCAGAGCGTGATCGACGACCTGCTCGTGCGCTATGTCGAATCGCTGATTTACCAGGCGGTTGCGGAAAACATGGCCTCCGAGCAGTCGGCGCGCATGGTGGCCATGAAGGCCGCCACGGACAACGCCGGCAACGTCATCAACGAGCTCAAGCTGGTCTACAACAAGACGCGCCAGGCCGCGATCACGAAGGAACTTTCGGAGATCGTCGCGGGTGCGGCAGCCGTCTAACAAATTTCTGGAGCAAAAAATGGCTCAAGTGCAAGGCAAGATTGTTCAATGTATCGGCGCCGTGGTGGACGTGGAGTTCCCGCGCGACCAGATGCCCAAGGTGTATGACGCCCTCAAGCTCGAAGGCTCGGCCCTGACGCTGGAGGTGCAGCAGCAGCTCGGCGACGGCGTGGTGCGTACCATCGCCCTGGGTTCTTCGGACGGCCTCAAGCGCGGCCTGATGGTCACGAACACCGGCAACCCCATCACCGTGCCCGTGGGCAAGGCCACTCTGGGCCGCATCATGGACGTGCTGGGCAACCCCATCGACGAGCGCGGTCCCGTGGACCAGGCTCTCACGGCCTCCATCCACCGCAAGGCTCCCGCGTACGACGAGCTGTCGCCTTCGCAGGAACTGCTCGAAACCGGCATCAAGGTGATCGACCTGGTCTGCCCGTTCGCCAAGGGCGGCAAGGTGGGTCTGTTCGGTGGCGCCGGCGTGGGCAAGACCGTGAACATGATGGAGCTCATCAACAACATCGCCAAGGCGCACTCGGGGCTGTCCGTGTTCGCCGGTGTGGGCGAGCGTACCCGCGAGGGCAACGACTTCTACCACGAAATGGCCGATTCCGGCGTCGTGAACCTGGAGAACCTGGGCGAGTCCAAGGTGGCCATGGTTTACGGCCAGATGAACGAGCCCCCGGGCAACCGTCTGCGCGTGGCCCTCACGGGTCTGACCATCGCCGAGTCGTTCCGCGACGAAGGCCGCGACGTGCTGTTCTTCGTGGACAACATCTACCGCTACACGCTGGCCGGTACCGAAGTGTCCGCTCTGCTGGGCCGTATGCCTTCCGCCGTGGGCTACCAGCCGACACTGGCCGAGGAAATGGGCCGTCTGCAAGAACGTATCACGTCGACCAAGGTCGGCTCGATCACCTCGATCCAGGCCGTGTACGTGCCTGCGGATGACTTGACCGATCCCTCGCCTGCCACGACCTTCGCCCACCTGGACTCCACCGTGGTGCTGTCGCGTGACATCGCCGCCCTGGGTATCTACCCCGCAGTGGACCCGCTGGACTCCACCAGCCGCCAACTCGACCCGCAGGTCGTCGGCGAGGAGCACTACGGCGTGGCCCGTGCTGTGCAAGGCACGCTGCAGCGCTACAAGGAATTGCGCGACATCATCGCGATTCTGGGCATGGACGAACTGGCTCCCGAGGACAAGCTCGTCGTGGCCCGCGCTCGCAAGATCCAGCGCTTCCTGTCGCAGCCGTTCCACGTGGCCGAAGTGTTCACGGGTTCGCCTGGCAAGTACGTGCCGCTGTCCGAAACCATCCGCGGCTTCAAGATGATCGTGGCTGGCGAGTGCGACCACCTGCCCGAGCAGGCCTTCTACATGGTTGGCACCATCGACGAAGCCTTCGAAAAGGCGAAGAAGGTGGCCTGATGACCGCCGGGCCGGCTGCCCAGTACGCTGTCGGCCCACGGTTCCAGAAGGCTCACCCCATCCCTTTTTCAAGGAGCAAAGATGAACACCATCCACGTCGATGTGGTCAGTGCCGAGGAGTCCATCTTCTCCGGCGAGGCGCGCTTTGTCGCACTGCCCGGCGAAGCGGGTGAACTGGGCATTCTGCCCAAGCACACGCCGCTGATCACGCGCATCAAGCCGGGCTCGGTGCGGATCGAGATGGCCGATGGCAGCGAAGAGTTCGTCTTCGTGGCCGGCGGCATTCTGGAAGTGCAGCCCGACCGCGTCACCGTGCTGTCCGACACCGCGATTCGCGGCAAGGACCTCGACGACCAGAAGGCCGAAGAGGCCAAATCCGCCGCCGAGGAAGCACTCAAGAACGCCAAGAGCGATATCGATCTGGCCAAGGCCCAGTCCGAGCTGGCCATCATGGCCGCCCAGATCGCGGCGCTGCGCAAGTACCGCCAGAAGCGCTGAGCTCTCGCAAGAAGCTTGCATGCCAGACAAGCCGCCTTCGGGCGGCTTTGTCGTTGTGGCGGCCCCGATTCACAACGCCACGGGCTGGTCGGGCAATTCGTTGGGGCGGGGCGCACCGTCCTGCGCTGGAAAATGCGCCACCAGCAGGGCCGACACTTCGGCGAGCGCATCGGTCAACCCGTCCTCGTAGCGCTCCTGGCGAAAAGCCTCGCCCATGCGCGCGACCAGCGCTTGCCAGGCCTCGGCAGGCACGCGCTGGGCGAGGGCGCGGTCGGCCACGATCTCGATGGCATGGTCGGCCAGCAGCAGGTAAATGAGCACGCCATTGTTGTGCTCCGTATCCCACACGCGCAGCTTTCCAAACAGCGTCACTGCGCGTTCGCGTGCGCCGGCTCCGCGCCACAGGTAAGACAGCGGCAGCCCGCCTTCGATGCAGATGCGGACTTGCCCGGTGTGGCGGCGCTCGCTGGCGGTCACGCGCTGGCCCAGGCGCTCCAGCATGCCGGGCGGCACGGCGCGGTGCAAATGGCCTTCAGCCCAGCGGTGGCGCAGCAGGCGGGCGGTGCGTTGGAAGATCGAAAAAGCCATGCTCACCAATCCCCCGAAGCGCCGCCGCCGCCAAAATCCCCACCGCCGCCGGAGCTGAAGCCGCCGGAGTCTCCGCTGCCGCCGCTGCCCCAACCCCCACCATGGCCCCCGCTCCAGCCGCCGCCGCTGCGCGACACCACGGGCGCGCCGCGCCCGGCGAAAATCCAGGTGTAGAGCAGCGCGGCAAGCCCTGCGCCCGCGGACAACAGCAGGCTGGACGTGAGGAGGAACGCGAGCGCGCCCGCGCCGCCGCCCATGAGCAGCCCGCCCAGGCGTTGGCCGAACAGGGCACGCACGACGGGGCCTGCGACCATGACGCCGAAGAACAGGAAGATGGCCAGATCGGTCCATTCGATGCCGCCGCTTTGTCCCTGCGCGCGCCCTTGCGCCTGCGCCGCCGGCGCGGGCAGGGCCTCGCCCCCGATGCGTGCGCCGATCTGCTGCACGGCGGCGCTGAGCCCGCCCGCAAAGTCGCCTTCCTTGAAACGCGGCTTCATCGCGCCGTCGATGATGCGCGCCGCCGCGATGTCGGGGATGGCGCCTTCGAGCGCCTTGGCCACCTCGATGCGCATGCGCCGGTCGTCCTTGGCAACGATGACGAGTACCCCGTCTCCCACGTCGCGGCGGCCAATCTTCCAGGCGTTGCCCACGCGGTTGGCGAAGGCGGCAATGTCCTCGGGTGCCGTGGAGGGCACCATCAGCACCACCACCTGCGAGCCGTGCTGCTGCTCGATGGCCGCAAGCTGCGATTCGAGCGCCTGGCGCTGCGCTGCGTCCAGCGTGCCAGTCTGGTCGATCACGCGCGCGCTGAGCGCGGGCACGGCGCGCAGCGGCTGGGCGTGGGCGGGCAGCCAACTGAAAGCTATGAAAAATATAGCTATCAGCGCTTTCCAGACGGGTGTCAGGGGCACGTTTACTTGCCGAAATCGACTTTGGGCGGGGTGCTGATCTGGGCCTCGTTCTGCACCGTGAAGGTGGGCTTGGGCGCGTAGCTGAACGCCTTGGCCGTGAGGTTGGTCGGGAAGCTGCGCGCGAGCACGTTGTACTCCTGCACCGTCTGGATGTAGCGGTTGCGCGCCACGGTGATGCGGTTCTCAGTGCCT
Source organism: Acidovorax sp. (assembly GCA_030150585.1). Classification (GTDB taxonomy): domain Bacteria; phylum Pseudomonadota; class Gammaproteobacteria; order Burkholderiales; family Burkholderiaceae_C; genus JASLFM01. Next base: position 4,767 of record JASLFM010000158.1, on the reverse strand, counting down.
TCGAGCGTTACGCGCAGGTCGCGGAAGGCCTGGTTGGCCTGCAGCTGCGGGTAGCGCTCGGCGACCACCATCAGGCGGCTCAGGGCGCTGCCCAGCTCGCCCTGGGCCTGCTGGAACTTGGCGAACGCTTCGGGGTTGTTGAGGGTTTCGGGCGTGACCTGGATGGACGTGGCCTTGGCGCGGGCCTCGACCACCTTGGTGAGCGTGTCCTGCTCGAACGCGGCCTCGCCCTTCACGGTGGCGACGATGTTGGGCACGAGGTCGGCGCGGCGCTGGTACTGGTTGAGCACTTCGCTCCAGGCGGCCTTGGACTGCTCGTCCAGGCGCTGGAAGTCGTTGTAGCCGCAGCCTGCGAGGGCCAGCGCGAGGGCGAGCGTAGCGAGAAGTCGTTGCATGGATCGGTTCCGGAGAGTGCCGACAGCCGGCGGGCAGGGGCATTGTGCAGCAATTGCGTGCAATGGCCGGCGCGAGCGCGGACAATGGCGGCTCCCGCCACTGCCCCGCATGTGCCATGCCACACGCCAAACTCCGCGCCGCCGTCGTGGGCGGCTCCGCCGACGACACCGAGGCCGCGTTCTACGAGGCCTTGCACAAGGGCGACATCGAGCAGCTCATGGCCTGCTGGGCCGAGGAGGACGACATCGTCTGCGTCCATCCCGGCGGGCCGCGCCTGCTGGGCGCGGGGGCCATCCGCGCGGCATTCGAGGCCATGTTCACTCACGGTGCCCTGCGTGCGCGCCCGGGCCAGGTGCACCGCGTGCAGGCGCTGGCGAGCTGCGTGCACAGCGTCGTCGAGCACGTGGAGGTGATGCTGCCGGACGGCCCGCACGAGGCCATCGTGCAGGCCACGAACGTTTACCACAAGACCCCGCAGGGCTGGCGCATGGTGGCCCACCATGCGAGCCCTGGTACCGTGGTCGAGGCGCAGCCCGCGGCGGGCGGCCCGCGTCCCGTGCTGCACTGACCGATGGACTTCGACTCGGAACGGCCCACAGCGCCCGCCAACACTGCGTGGGCAGCTATGCATTACGAAGCGCCCCGCTGGCTGCCCGGCGGGCACCTGCAGACCATTTGGCCCGCACTGTATGCGCGCCGCGTGCAGGGCCCCCGGCCCGTATACCGGCGCGAGCGCTGGACCACGCCCGACGGCGACTTCATCGACGTGGATTTCCTGGACGACGCGGTGCGCGAGGGGGCGCCCCTGGTCGTGCTCTTTCACGGCCTCGAAGGCTCTTCGCGCAGCCACTACGCCGAGGCTTTCGCAGGCTGGGCGCGCGAGCGCGGCTGGGCGTGTGCGCTGCCGCATTTTCGGGGCTGCAGCGGCGAGATCAACCGGGCGCCGCGCGCCTACCATTCGGGCGACCATGCCGAGATCGCCTGGATCCTGCAGCGCCTGCGCGCGGGCCGCACCGGGCCCATCGTGGCCGCGGGCGTGTCGCTCGGGGGCAATGCGCTGCTGCGCTGGGCGGCCGAGGCGGGCGCGTCCGCACGCGGGTGCGTGCAGGCCGTGGCCGCCGTCTGCTCGCCGCTCGACCTGGCGGCGGGGGGCAGGGCGATCGGAGAAGGCTTCAACCGGCAGGTCTACACACGCATGTTCCTGCGCACCATGGTGCCCAAGGCCCTGGCCAAGTGGGAGCAGCACCCGGGCCTGTTCGACCGCGAGGCCTTGCTGGCCGCACGCGACCTGCATGCGTTCGACGACGTGTTCACCGCGCCCCTGCACGGCTTTCGCGACGCCGACGACTATTGGCGCCGCGCTTCGGCCAAGCCGCTGCTGCACCAGATCCGCGTGCCGGCCCTGGCCGTGAATGCGCTCAACGACCCATTCGTGCCCGCCCACAGCCTGCCGCGGCCGGGCGAGGTGGGCGGCTGGGTCACGCTCTGGCAACCGGCACAGGGGGGGCACGTGGGTTTCGCCCAGGGGCGCTGGCCGGGCCACGTGCGTGCCATGCCCGAGGCGGTGGGCCAGTGGCTGGCACAGCACCTGCCTCACCACGGACAATAGCCGGCATGGACGACATCGTCAGACAGGCCATCGCCAAATGGCCCCATGTGCCCGATTGCTATGGCTGGCTGGGCCTGGATGCGCGCGGGCAGTGGTTCCTGCGCGACGACGCCACCCAGGCGTGCGGCCCGTTCCCGCGGGTCAAAGGTACGCTGCTGCGGCACGAGAAGCTCATCGCATTCATCCACCGCAACTACGAGGCCGACGCGCAGGGTCGCTGGTACTTCCAGAATGGCCCGCAGCGCGTGTACGTGGAGCTGGAGGCCACGCCGCTGGTGTGGCGCATCGGCGCCGACGGCGGGGTGGCCGCCCACACGGGCCAGGTGGCCGAGCCCACGGAATGCCTGGTGGACGAGGCGGGCCACGTGTACCTGGCGGCCGCGCAGGGCCTGGGGCTGGTCCACAGTCTGGATGTGCCGCTGGCCGCGCAGGCGGTGGAACAGGGGCGCTGGACGCTGCGGGAGGTGCACGCACACGAACTGCGCGCCCTCTATGGATTCGTGCGCAGCCCGGCCGGGCTGCGGGCGTAAAAAGCCTGGCCCGGTACTGGCCCGCTGCCCCTAAGGGCGCTTATTGCCTCGGAGCAGCCCGGTGGCGGCAATAAAAAAACCGGCACCAGGCCGGTTTTTTCGGGTGGCGCAGGCGGCGCTTACTTGGCGGCCGAAGCGCCCTCGGCTGCGGCGGCAGCAGGGCGGTTGGGCTCGGCGAACTTGGCACCGCCGGCATTGGCCATGTAGACCACGCCGCGCGCGATCTCCGTATCGTCGAAGTCGCCGCCACCCTGCGGCGCCATGGCGCCCTTGCCCTTGAGGGCGGACTGCACGAGGGCATCAAAGCCGGTGGCGATGCGCGGGCCCCAGGCGGCGGCGTCGCCGAACTTCGGTGCGCCGGCCGCGCCCGTGGCGTGGCAGGCTGCGCACTGGCCCTTGAACACCTCCTCGCCGGAGCGCAGGGGGCGGTTGGCATCGCGCACTTCGACCATACCCACCTTCTGGATGCGCTCGGCCGTGGCTTTTTCCAGGTTCACGGCGCCGGCGGCGGGCTTGTCGGCCGAGGTGACGTACATGACGAGGCCGATGATCGCGAAGATCGGGACCACGAACGAGAACAGGCCTGCGAGCAGCAGCTGCTTGGGGGTCTTGATCGGGCCGGTATGTGCTTCTTCGTGCTGGTTGTCGCTCATGACGTCCTCGGGGTTATCGGGGGCTGTTTTTGTAACAACCTTTGATTATATCTACCGTACCGCACCGGCTCCCGCCCAAGCGGGCGCCGGTGCGGTTGCGCTGGCTCAAGAAGGCGTCTTGGCGGCCGGCGCGTCGGTCCAGCCGCCGCCCAGGGCCTTGTAGAGCGCGACCTGGTTCTGCAACTGCGCCAGGCGCACCTGCACCACGGCCTGCTCGGTGGCGAACAGCGAGCGCTGCGCGTCCAGCAGGTCGAGGTAGCTGGCCACGCCGTTCTGGTAGCGCAGGTCCGACAGCTTGTAGCGCGTGGTGTCCGCCGCGGCCTGGGCCTGCTGGGCGCGTGCCTGGTCGGTCAGCGCACCCTGGCTGTCCAGTGCGTCCGACACCTCGCGGAAGGCGCTCTGGATGGCTTTCTCGTACTGCGCCAGGGCGATGTCCCGGCCGGCCTTCGACGACTCCAGTGCCGCCTGGTTACGCCCCGCGTTGAAGATCGGCAGCAGCGCTGAGACCGTGGGCGTGAACGCCCACGAACCGCTCTTGAACAGCCCCGACAGCTCGGTGCTGGCCGTGCCCGCCTGGGCCGTGAGCGTGATGCTCGGGAAGAACGCCGCGCGCGCCGCGCCGATGTTGGCGTTGGCCGCGATCAGCTGCTGCTCGGCCTGCCGCACGTCGGGCCGGCGCACGAGCAGGTCGGACGGCAGGCCCGCGGGCACGGCGGCCATGGCGGGCACGTCGGCCAGGCGGCTGCCCGTGAGGCTCGCACGCACGTCCTGGGGCAACTGCTGGCCCAGCAACAGGGCCAGGGCGTTCTCGTCGAGCGCGCGCTGGCGCTGCTGCTGCGCCAGCGTGCCGCGTGCCGCCTCGGTGAGGGACAGGGCCTGCTGGTAGTCCAGCTCGGAAGCGGCGCCCACGTCGAAGCGCATCTTGGTCAGCTTGACCGATTCCTCGCGCGTGGCCAGGGTGCGGCGCGAGATGTCGAGCAGTTCCTCGTCGGCCATCAAGGTGTACCAGCCGTTGGCCACGTTGGCCACCAGGCTGATTTGCACAGCCTTGCGCGCCTCTTCGGTGGCGAGGTACTGGCGCAGTGCCTGTTCCTTGAGGCTGTCCAACCGGCCCCAGAAGTCCAGCTCCCATGACGACAGGATGCCCCCCACGCTGTACGTGTTGGTGAGCTTCCCGGCGCTGTTGGGCGCACGCGATGCGCTCGCGCCCAGGCCGATCGAAGGGAACTGGGCGGCCCGCTGGATCTGGAACTGCGCACGTGCCTGCTCAATGTTGAGCGCAGCCACCCGCAGGTCGCGGTTGTTGACCAGGGCCGCCTCGATGAGGCGCTGCAGGCGCGGGTCGGTGAAGTAGTCCTTCCAATCCACCGGGGCCGCGGGCACGGCGTTGGCGCTCGCGCCCGCGGCTTGCGCAGCGTAGGCCTGCGGCACGGGTGCCTGCGGGCGCTCGTAGGTGGGGATGAAGGAGCAGCCCGCCATCAGCAGGGCTGCAGCCAGCGCGGTCAGCGCGGCGGGTGCAGATCGTTTGGTCATGGGTTCAGTCATGGGAGACCCCCGCTTCCTCGGCATGGCGCCGGTT
>JASLFM010000149.1 GCA_030150585.1 Acidovorax sp. | reverse complement strand
CCAGGCCTCGCAGGTATCGGACCGCATCGCGCACGGTGACCTCACCACGGCCGTGCCGCCCGAGGCGCCGGGCAACCGCGACGAGGTGCAGGCCCTGCTCGCGCGGCTGGGGGACATGCAGCAGCGCCTGGCGAGCCTCGTTGTGGGCATGCGCGAGGCCAGCGCTTCCGTGGCCGGTGCGAGCTCGGAGATCGCGGCGGGCAACACCGACCTGTCGGCGCGCACCGAGCAGACGGCGTCCAACCTGCAGGAGATCGCCGCGAGCATGGAGGAACTGCTCGCCACCGTGCGCCAGAGCGCCGACGCGGCCGCGCAAGCCAACGGCCTGGCCGTGTCGGCCAGCGACGTGGCGCGGCGCGGCCGCGATGCGGTGGACCGCGTCGTGGGCACCATGGACGGCATTGCCGCCACGTCGCGGCGCATCGCCGACATCACGGGCGTGATCGACGGCATCGCCTTCCAGACCAACATCCTGGCGCTGAATGCCGCCGTGGAGGCGGCCCGGGCGGGCGAGCAGGGCCGGGGCTTTGCCGTGGTGGCGGGCGAGGTGCGCAGCCTGGCGCAGCGCTCGGCCACGGCGGCCAAGGAAATCGGCGCGCTCATCGGCGACAGCGTCCGGCAGGTGGAGGCCGGCACGCAGTTCGTGCATGCAGCCGGGGGCACCATGGGCGAGATTGTCGAATCGGTCCAGCGCGTGGCGGCCATCGTGGGCGAGATCAGCGTCGCCGCGCGAGAGCAGAGCACCGGCCTGGGCCAGGTGGGCGAGGCCGTGACCCAGCTTGACACCATGACGCAGCAGAACGCGGCGCTCGTCGAGGAGTCGTCCGCTGCCGCGCAGGGGCTGCGCGCACAGGCGCAGCAGCTTGCGGGGCTGGTCGAGGCTTTCCGGCTGCCGACCGGGCGGCTGACCCGCTGAGCCCTGCTTCCAACTGCTTCAGGCGGTTGCCGGACTTTACGGGCGCTTTACGCCCCGGGGGTCAACAGCGCCATGCAGAAGGCGTTGAATGGAGGGACGTACTCAAATAGGAGCCCAACATGTCTGTCACCCTCCGCCCCTCCCGCCGTTCTTGGCGCGGTGCCCTGGCTGCTGCCGCACTGGGCGGCGGCCTGCTGCTCACCGGCTGCGTCGTCGCGCCGGTGGGGCCGGCCTATCCGGTGGCCGAGGCGACCGTGGTCGCCCCCTATGCGCCCCCGCCACCGCAGTATGAAGTGATCGGCGTGGCGCCGTCGCCCGTGTCGGTGTGGATCGGCGGCTACTGGGGCTGGAGCGGAGGTGGCTACCGCTGGAACCCCGGGCATTGGGGCGCACCGCCGCGCCCGGGCTACGTGTGGCACCCGCACACCTGGTCGCAAGGGCGCGGTGGCTGGGTCCACGGCGGCGGCCGCTGGGGCCCGCGCTGACCGGGGCCTTCAGGCCTTGGCTTTGAACGCGGGCAATTGACTGCCCAGGCGCTTGCCCATCTCGGCACCCAGCGCCTGCAGGCCGCTCATCGGGCGGACCATGACCTCGAACTCCACGATCTGGCCTTGGTCGTTGAAGCGGATGAGGTCGATGCCCTTGAGCTTTTTATCCTCGACTTCGGCGCTGAATTCCAGCACCACGCTCAGGCCGTCGTCGGTGGCGAGCTGCCGGTGGTAGGTGAAGTTCTTGAACACCTGGATGACGGTGGACAGCGCCAGGATCAGCGCCGGCGCCGGGGTGTAGGCCGTGTGCGCCATGGGGGAGCGGAACACCGCGTCCGGGTGGACGATGGAGGCAAGCTCGCCGAGATCGTTGCTGGCGATCATCCGGTGCCAGCAGTCAAGCGATCGGGCGACGGCGGGGTGAGTGTTCTTCGGGGGTGGCGTCATGGATGGGCTCCTGGGGCGTGATGGGAAGCGTCAAATGCGGGCTGCGAGGCTCGTGCCCTGGTGGATGGCACGCTTGGCGTCGAGCTCCGCCGCCACGTCGGCGCCGCCGATCAGGTGCACGGAGCAACCCGCGGCGCGCAGCGCGTCGTACAGTTCGCGCAGCGGCTCCTGCCCAGCGCAGACCACGACGTTGTCCACGTCGAGCACCTGGGGCTGCCCGTCCACGGTGACGTGCAGGCCCGCGTCGTCGATACGCTCGTAAGTCACGCCCGAGCTCATGGCGACGCAGCGCGCCTTGAGCGAGGTGCGGTGGATCCAGCCCGTGGTCTTGCCGAGCTGGTCGCCCACCTTGGTGGACTTGCGTTGCAGCAGATGGACTCTGCGAGCGGGCGCCTCGGCCTGCGGGCGGCGCAGGCCGCCGGGCTGGGCGTAGGCGGTGTCGATGCCCCACTCCGCGTAGAACTTCTCGGGCGCGAGCGCGCCGCTCTCTCCTGTGTGGGTGAGGTATTCGGCCACGTCGAAGCCGATGCCGCCCGCGCCGATCACCGCCACGCGCGGCCCCACGGGTTTTTCGTCGCGCAGCACGTCCAGGTAGTTCAGCACCTTGGGATGGCTGATGCCCTCGATCTCGGGCGTGCGCGGCCGGATGCCCGTGGCGAGTACCACTTCGTCGAAACCGGCGGCGGCCAGTGCGTCGGCACCCACGCGCTCGCCCAGCTTGAGCGCCACGTTCTGGAGTTCGAGCTGGCGCCGGAAGTAGCGCAGCATTTCATGGAACTCCTCCTTGCCCGGCACCTTCTTGGCAATGTTGAGCTGGCCGCCGATTTCGCGGCCCGCGTCGAACAGCGTGACCGCATGGCCGCGCTGCGCGGCGGTGATCGCGAAGCTCAGGCCCGCCGGGCCCGCTCCCACCACTGCGATGCGCTTGGGTGCCTTAGCGGGCTCGATGACCAGTTCGGTCTCGTGGCAGGCGCGCGGGTTCACCAGGCAGGACGTGATCTTGCCCGCGAAGGTGTGGTCCAGGCAGGCCTGGTTGCAGGCGATGCAGGTGTTGATCTCGTCGCCCCGGCCCTGCCGCGCCTTGCGCACGAAGTCCGCGTCCGCCAGCAGCGGGCGCGCCATGGACACCATGTCGGCACAGCCATCGGCCAGCAACTGCTAGGCCACCTCGGGCATGTTGATGCGATTGGTGGTGATCAGCGGAATCTTTACCTGGCCCATGAGCTTCTTGGTCACCCAGGCAAAGCCGGCACGCGGCACCATGGTGGCGATGGTGGGGATGCGCGCCTCGTGCCAGCCGATGCCAGTGTTGATGATCGTAGCGCCGGCCGCCTCGACTTCCTTGGCTAGCGCCACCACTTCCTCCCAGCGGCTGCCCTCGTTGACCAAATCGAGCATCGACAGCCGATAGATGATGATGAAATTCGGCCCGACCGCCTGGCGCACCGCCTTGATCACTTCCAGTGGGAAGCGGATGCGGTTGGCGAAACTGCCTCCCCAGCCATCGGTGCGCTTGTTGGTGGCGGCGGCAATGAACTGGTTGATCAAGTAGCCTTCCGATCCCATGATCTCGGCGCCATCGTAACCGGCTTGCTGTGCCAAGCGCGCGCAACGGGCAAAATC
>JASLFM010000127.1 GCA_030150585.1 Acidovorax sp. | reverse complement strand
TTGGGTAGGCCTTGATGAGCCGCTCGATCAGCGCGCAGGTGATGGGCACGCCCGTGAACTGGGGGATGTGGTACAGGTAGATCCGCAGGCGCTCCGAGCCCACGGCCTCGATGATGCGCGCGTAGTACGCGAACAGCCCGTCCTCGGCCGCGGGCTTGAAGTAGAACGGCGGCAGGGTCAGCGTGCCCGCGCAGCCCAGGTCGACGGCGCGGCGGGTCAGGGCAATGGTTTCGGGCAACGCGCACAGACCCGTGCCGGGCACCATGGCGCTGGTCGGCAGGCCCGCCTCCACCAGGGCTTCGAGCAGCTCGGTCTTTTCCGCCAGCCCGAGCGAGTTGGCCTCGCTGTTGGTGCCGAACACGGCCAGCCCCGCACCTTGCGCCACCAGCCAGCGGCAGAACGCGACGAACGCCGGCTTGTTGACGGTCTGGTCGGCATGGAACGGCGTGAGCGCCGGGGCGAGGACTTTGGTGGTGCGTTGCGTTGGCATGGCAGTGGAGAGGTGGAACGAAAGGGAATGGAAGAACTCAGCGCGCTTCGCGCATGAACGCGAGCAGTTGCGGGCCCAGCGTCTCTTCGCCGCTGTTGAAGTGCGCGACGATGGAGGTGTGGTTGTGCCGCGCCATGTGCACGAAGCGCGTGGGCGCGGTGCGCGCGCTGGCCAGGGCGCTGGCGTGGAACTCCTGGCCGTAGCGGTCGAGGTGGGTGTTCTCGTACTGCGCCACCGCGATGAAGAGCGGCACATTGCTCACGCCCGCATGACTGGCGGGCGAGCGCTGGTCGTAGAGCGAGGCGTCCTCGCCGAAGTAGGCCCGCACGCCGTTGGCATTGGGGTTGTCGGGCAGCACGTCGGCGCGCAGGCGCGCGCTGATGAGCATGGCGCCCGCGATCTCGGCATCCTGCAGGCGCCCTGCCACGGCCGGGTCGAACAGCGCACCCGCCACGTGCGATCCGCCGGCCGAGTGGCCCATGAGGAAGATGCGCCCGGCATCGCCACCGAAGCGTGCGATGTGCTGCTGCACCCAGCGCACAGCGGCGATCACATCCTCGGCGCCGCCCGGGTAGGGCGTTTGCGGCGCCAGCCGGTATTCCACGTTCACCGCCACGCAGCCCTGCCGCGCGAACCAGTAGGCCACGTTGTCGTAGATGGTCCCGTTGGCGCTCTTGCTGCCGCGGATGAAGGCGCCGCCATGGAAGAAAACGAGCACGTCGCGCCGCCCTCCAGCCCCGTCCCGCCATTCGGGCCGGCTGTAGACGTCCAGCACCTGGCGCGGGTCGGCACCGTAGGACTGGTCGCGCGCAACGTCGATGCCGCTGTTGTCGGCCTGCTGCACCAGGGGGGAGTAGATGCGTACCACGAGGTCGCGATGCCGGTTGATGTCCTCAGCCCAGCACGGCCCGATGCCGTCAAGCAAAGCCTGATCCTGTGCGTCGAGCGATCCGAAGGGTTGCGATTCTTGAGCCATGTCAAAAATTATACACATCAATGTTTTGGTATACCAAACGATTGTGTCGTCAGTATAATTTCCACGTCGATATACGCAACAGGAGAAATTCACCATGGAAAAACTCAGGCACATCGCCCTGTCCGTCAGCGACCCCGAGGCGGCCGCACAGTTCTTCGAGCAGGCCTTCGGCATGACCCGCGCGGGCCGCGCCATGCGCGGCTGGTACATGACCGATGGCGTGATGAACGTGGCGCTGCTGAACTTCAAGGACGAAGCCGTCCCCGGCTACGAGAAGCTCAAGGACGTGCGCGGCGTGATCCACTTCGGCATGTGGGTGGACAACCTGGAAGAGGCCGAAAAGCGCGTGGTGGCCGCGGGCGGCACCTACCTCACGGGCCGCAAGGAGACCGATCCCAACGTGTTCTACGAAGTGAAGTACCGCACGCCCGACGGCATCGTGTTCGACATCACCGAGTCCGGCTGGAAGGGCGCTGTCAAGGAAGTGGAACCCGCCACCCAAGCATCCCAGGAATGACGGTGGAGAGGCCCCACGTCCTGACGCTGATCCCGCTGCCCGCCCCCACGCGGGCAGCGCTGGCCAGCGCCTACACCGTGCATGACGGCACCGCGGGCGCATCCATCCCCTGGGAGCGCATCGCGGCGGTGGTGACGAACGGCACCACGGGGCTGTCGGCCGCGCAGATGGAACAGATGCCCGCGCTGCGCATCGCCTGCGCCTTTGGCGCGGGCTACGAGAACGTGGACCTTGCCGCTGCCGCGCGGCGCAGCATCGTGGTGGCGAATGCGCCCGGCACCAACGACGAAACGGTGGCCGACCACGCGCTGGGCTTCCTGCTCGCGCTGAGCCGGGGCTATGGCGCGCTCACCGCCGCCGTGCGCGCGGGCGATTGGCACAACGCGCGGGCCGCGCGCCCGACGCTCAGCGGCGCCACGCTCGGCATCATCGGCATGGGGCGCATCGGGCAGGCCATTGCCCGGCGCGCGCAGGGTTTCGGCATGCGGGTGCTTTACTGCACGCGCAGTCCGCGCGGCGACCTGCCCTACGGACATGAGCCTGACCTGCTGGCGCTGGCCCAGGCCAGCGACTACCTGGTGGCGGCCTGCCCAGGCGGCGCCGCCACACGCCACATCGTGAATGCGCAGGTGCTTGCCGCCCTGGGGCCCCAGGGCTTTTTCGTCAACGTCGCGCGGGGTTCAGTGGTCGATACGGCCGCCCTGGTGCAAGCCTTGCAGAGCGGCACCATTGCCGGTGCGGGCCTGGACGTGTTCGAGTCGGAGCCCGAGGTGCCCGCGGCGCTGTGCACGCAGGGCAACGTGCTCATGACGCCGCACATGGCGGGCCGCTCGCCCGCCGCGCAGGCGGCGCAGACCGATGTACTGCTGGCCAGCCTGGCGGACTGCTTCGCGGGCCGCTTGCCGGTTTTCGCCATTTCCTGAGCCACCACAACGCAAAAGGGGCGGCGCCTGGTGCACCGCCCCTTTTTCCATGGGTGAGATTGCTCAGGAATCCTTCTTCGCCCCCGTTTTGGACGCAAGCAGATGCGGCGGCGGCGGCACAACGAAGCGCTCCAGGCGGTACTGATCGAAGCTCTCCAGGTTGCGCTCCCACACCTCGGCCTTGTGCTGGCCGTCCTGTGGGATCTGCGTCATCTCGCAATAGACCTCGACGTTGTTGCCATCCGGATCCTTGAACACGAGGAACAGGTTGTTGCCCGGCCCGTGGCGGCCGATGCCGCGCACGATCTCCACGCCATGCTCCTGCAGCACCTTGACCGAGCGCTCCATCTCCTGCTCGCTGTCGATGAGGTAGGAAAAGTGCTCCAGCCCCGGCCGCGAGTAGCGCGGCAGGTCGTCGAGATCGGGCGAGTCCTTGGGGAGCTGCGCGAGCGCGAGGTCGTGGTGGTCGGTGCCCGCGCGCAGGAAGACCATGTTCTCGCCGATCCAGTCCGACACCTCGAGGCCGAGCACCTCGGTGTAGAACTGGGCCGACTTGTGGATGTCGCGCACCATGAGCACCATGTGCCCGAGGCGGCGGGGTCTGAGCTTGTTCATGCCGACTCTCCTTTGCTGGCTTCAGGATGCCGCCACGACGTGGTTCTCGATGGAACCGATCTGGTCGATCGAGGCCACCATCACGTCGCCCGGCTTGAGGAATACGCCGCGCCCCATGCCCACGCCCGTGGGCGTTCCCGTGGCGATCAGGTCACCGGGCTTGAGCGTGAGGATGCTCGACAGGTAGGCGATCTGCTCGGCGATGTTGAAGATCATGCCCTGCGTGCTAGCGTCCTGCATGCTCTCGCCGTTCACCGTGAGCTGCATGCGCAGGTCCATCGGGTCGCCCACGCAGTCGCGCGGGACGAACCACGGCCCCAGGGGCGCGAAGGTGTCGAAGCTCTTGCCGCGGAACCAGTCGTGCGAGAACGGGTAGTCGGTGCGGCGCGTGAGGTCGCGCGCGCTCACGTCGTTGATCACGGTGTAGCCCGCGACGTGCTCGTAGGCGTTTTCCTGCGCGATGTGGCGGCCGCCTCGGCCGATGACCACGGCCAGCTCGACCTCCCAGTCGAGCTTCATCGTGCTCGCGGGCATGACCACGGCCGTCTTCGTGGGCGTCACGCTGGTTTCCGCCTTCATGAAGATGTAGGGCGAGCTCTCGCTGCGCGCGGCGAGCTTGGTGCCCATCTCGGCGGCGTGCTCATAGTAGTTGGAGGCGGTTGCGAAGATGCGGGCGGGCGCATAGGGCACGTCCAGCGCGCCCTGCTGCCGGGGGAGGCTGATGCGGCCCTCGCGCACAGCCTGCGCCGCAGCCTCCAGGGCCTTGAGCGCGGCGGCGGATGCATCCCAGCCCGCCAGCAGAGCCTCCAGGCCGGCGGGCAGCGGCAGCGCGCCGGGGGCCGCGGCCTGCACGGCGGCCTGCGCGTCGTAAACGGCGCCGTCGACCACCAGGCCCATGCGCGGCTGCGCTGCGCCGCCTTCGTCCGCCCTGTAGGCGGCAATTCCAAACCAGTTCATTGCAGTTTCCTTATTTAATCTGTCCGGATACCGGAGTTCTTCAACACCTTGCCCCACATCGCCAGCTCGCGCTGGATCTGCGCGCCGAACGCGGCACGCGCGGTGAACGTGGGCACCACACCGGCTTCTTCCAGCTTTTGCACCGCCGCCGGGTCGTCCTTCATCTTCACCACCTCGGCGGCGATGCGGTCGAGCACCTCAGTAGGCGTGCCCGCCTTGGCCAGCAGGCCGTTCCATGTGGTCACCTCGTGGCCCGGGAAGGTCTCGGCGATCGTGGGCACGTTGGGCAGCTCCTTCAATCGGGTGGCACTCGAGACGGCCAGCAGCCGGATCTTTCCGGAGGTTGCCTGGGGGATCACCTCCGAGGGGCTGGCCGAGTACATGTCGATCACACCGCCCAGCAGGTCCGTCATGGCGGGCGCGCCGCCGCGGTAGGGGATGTGGGCCATGTCGATCTCGGCACGCTTGGTGAACATATAGGCCGAAAGGTGGGTGAGCGCCCCCGTGCCGCCGCTGCCGTATGACAGCTTCCCCGGCTGCTGCTTGGCCAGCGCGACCAGCTCGCCCAGGTTCTTGGCGGGCAGCGATGCCTTGGTGGCGATCACGAAGGCGTTGGCGCCGATGTTGACGATGGGCGCGAAGTCCTTGGCCGGGTCGTAGTTGAAGTTGGGGTTCACGAACGGCGCGGTGACCATCTGCGTGGCCGTGGCCATGAACAGGGTGTAGCCGTCCGCCGGCGCCGCCAGCACCGCCTTGGCGGCGATGAGGCCCGAGGCGCCCGGGCGGTTGTCCACCACCACGGCCGTACCCAGCGCTTTGGTGAGGTGGTTGGCCGTGAGGCGCGCGATCGCGTCGGTGTTGCCCCCCGCGCCGAAGGGCACCACGATGGTGATGGGCTTGGCCGGCCAAACCTGCGCGAAGCTGGCGGCAGAGCACAGGGCCAACGCGATTCCAGCGAGTGTTCTGTACATTGTCATCCTTGGTTTCTTATTTGGTATACCAAGAATACAAAATAAAATACAAAACATCAATAGGATTGACCCTCATCAAAGACATCGCCCGTCAAAGTACGGTGCACGCCTGCTCGAATTCCAGGCGCGGCAGCCGGCCGAACAGCTTGGCCGGGTCGCCGTAGCCCAGGTTGCACAGGAAGTTCACGCGGCACCGGCCGTCGGCGAAGAAAGCAGTGTTCACCGCCTCCTCATTGAAGCCGGACATGGGCCCGCAGTCGAGCCCCAGCGCCCGCGCGGCCAGCATGAAGTAGCCCGCCTGCAGCGTCGCGTTGCGAAAGGCCGTGGTCTCGGCATGCGCCGCGTCGCGCGCAAAGCTGCCGTACATCTGCGGGTTGTGGGGGAACAAGCTCTCGGCGTGGTCGTAAAAGCGCAGGTCGTAGCCCAGCACGCAGGTCACGGGAGCAGAACTGGTCTTGGCCACGTTACCCGGATTGAGCGCCGGCAGCAGGCGCGCCTTGGCCTCGCGCGTGGTGAGAAAAACGATGCGCTGCGGCGAACAGTTGGCACTGGTCGGCCCCCATTTCATGAGGTCGTACAGTTCGCGCAGCAACGCCGGCGCCACAGGGCGGTCCAGAAAGCCGTTCTGCGAACGCGCGTTGCGAAAAAGCGCATCCATGCCTGCTTGATCAAGCATTGCACACATCCTTGCGGGAGTTGAGGAAAGGAGTGCCGGACGCAGCCCGCTGACCGGCGCAAGCGCCCAGGCCGCTAGAAATGGCCCGGAAGCACGGGACGGAACGGAAGCAATCCACTACGGCACCTTCTTGGGAAGTTGCCGAAATTCTATGCCAATTTCACATTTGGTATACCAAATGTGTTAATTGAACTATTTCAGTGTGATTTCTTGGCGCGACGTGCACGGGGCGCTTCCCCCGCAGCCTTCGCGGCCGGCGCTTTCCTGGGCAGGGCGCGCTTTGCAGCCGGCTTGGCTGCTGCTGCCGCCGCCTGCCCTGCAGCCTCTTCCGCCTCCTTGGCCTGCCGAAGCGCCCGCAGCGCCGCGTTACCCAGGTGCGCGTTGTGGGCGCGCATGGCGAGATATGCCTTCTCGCCATTGCCCTCGACGATGGCGTCCACGATCTCCTTGTGGGCATCGTGCGAGGTCACGAGGCGGTCCGTTTCGGCCGGGTGGTACTGGCGGTACGGGCTCAGCCGGTCGCGGATCTCGCCCACCATCTTGCTGATCACCGCGTTGTGCGCGCCGTCAAGGATCAGCCGGTGCAGCTCGCGGTTGGCGTCCAGGTACTTGTCGAGGTCGCCTTGCGCCACGTACTCGTTGGAGCGCTCGTGGATGTACTGCAGCTCGTTCTTCTCCATGGTGGTCATGGATTCGGCGGCCAGCCGCGCGCACATGGCCTCCAGTTCGCAGTCCGCATGCAGGATTTCGGTCAGCTCCTTGAGGCTGATCTCCATGACGACCACGCCGCGCATGGGCAGGATCTGCGTCAGCCCGCGCGCCGCGAGCTGGCGCAGCGCCTCACGCACCGGGGTTCGGGAAACGTTGAACCGCTCGGCCAGCACGCGTTCGTCGAGGCGGGTGCCGGGCTTGAACTGGCCGCTGATGATCTGTTCGGAAATCAGCGACTGAATCTTGGCAGCAATGGTAGACATTGTATTTTTGACCCTTGCAAGTGCGTTCCATTCTAGCCAGTTGCACACCCAGGCCCCGGGGGGTGCCTGAGCGCGCCTACACTCGAGCCATGCCCCACCCCACCGCACCCGCCGAAGGCTCGCACTGCCCCCTGTGCGGCCAAGCCAACCAGTGCGCCATGGCCGCGGGCCTCCCCGCGCAGGACTGCTGGTGCATGCGCGCGCCCGTGTCACGTGAGGCCCTGGAACGGCTCGCGCCCGCGCAGCGGGGGCGCACCTGCATCTGCCCCCTGTGCGCGCGCCAAACCGCGCCCGAGGGACCCGGCGAGGGCACTCAGGCCACGCCGCCCTGACCCCAGCCGATATGATTTCCGCTTTATTTTTCTCTCTGCAGGAAGCACCATGCCCACGTACCACATCGAGATGATGGA
Organism: Acidovorax sp.; assembly: GCA_030150585.1. Taxonomy (GTDB): domain Bacteria; phylum Pseudomonadota; class Gammaproteobacteria; order Burkholderiales; family Burkholderiaceae_C; genus JASLFM01. Next base: position 5,129 of record JASLFM010000127.1, on the reverse strand, counting down.
AGGCCGCACCGTCGAGCAAAAGCGCAAGCTCGTCGAAGAGATCACGCGCGTATCCGTCGAAGTGCTCGGCGGCTCGCCCGAGTCCGTGGACATCCTGATCACCGACGTCAAGCGTGAGAACTGGGCCACGGGCGGCAAACTTTGGCTGGACCGCTCCTGAGCCCAGCGCCGCGATGACCGGCTCCGCCGCCGCGCTGAAGGAACGCTACGGCGCGCGCTACCGCTGGCTGCTGCTGCTGTCGGTGATGGTGGGCACGATGGCCTCCATCATGTCCTCCACCATCGTGAACGTGGCCATCCCCGACATGAGCCACCATTTCGCGCTGGGCCAGGAGCGCGCGCAATGGGTCACCTCGGGCTTCATGGTGGCCACCACGGTGGCCATGCTCACCACGCCCTGGCTGCTGTCGCGCTACGGTTACCGCGCCACCTATGTGGGCGCGGTGCTGCTGCTCATGGCGGGCGGCATCGGCGGCGGCCTGGCCAACCAGTTCTGGCTCGTACTGGCCGCGCGCGTGGCCGAAGGACTGGCCGCAGGCGTGGTGCAGCCCATTCCCGCCGTCATCATCCTCTACGCCTTCCTGCCCCACGAGCAGGGCCGCGCAAGCGGCATCTTCGGCATGGGCGTGGTGCTGGCACCCGCGATCGGGCCCAGCATTGGCGGGCTGCTGGTCGACTGGTTCGGCTGGCGCTCGATCTTCTTCATGGTCGTGCCGTTCTGCCTCGCGTCGCTGTGGCTGGCGTACAAGTTCGTGCCCGTGACGGCGCCCGGCGGCGCCCAGGCGGGGCGCGACGGCGCTGGGCTCGACTGGCGCGGCCTGCTGCTCGGCGCGGGCGGCACGCTGTGCCTGCTCAACGGCCTGGTGGCGCTGCGCGGCGGCCCCGTGGGCGAGTCGGCGGCGTTGCTGGCCGCGGCGCTCGCCGCGCTCGTGCTCTTCATCGGGTGGCAGCGCCGGCAGCTCGCGCGCGGCGGCAAGCCGCTCATGGACCTGCGGCTGTTCCAGTACCGCCAGTTCGCCATGGGCAGCGTGGTGGCGTTCATCTACGGCACGGCGCTGTTCGGCTCCACCTACCTGCTGCCCGTGTTCATGCAGTTGGGCCTGCAGCTGTCGGCCTCGCACGTGGGCACCATCATGCTGCCGGCCGGCATCGCGCTGGCCATCACGATTCCGCTCGTGGGTCGCCTGGCCGACCACCGGCCCACGCACCTGCTCGTGGGCACAGGACTGGCGCTGCTCGCGGCCTCGTTCGCGCTCATGGTGTTCGTGGGGCTTGGCTCACCGCTGTGGATGCTCGTGGCCTTCGCCGTCGTGGGGCGCATCGGCCTGGGCTTCATCCTGCCCTCGCTGAACCTGGGCGCCATGCGGCCGCTCGACAAATCGCTGATCTCGCAGGGTTCGAGCGCCATCAGCTTCATTCGCATGCTCGGTGGCGCGGCAGGCGTGAGCCTGTGCGGCATCGTGCTCGAATGGCGCATGGCCGCGCACGGCGCCTCGCTGGCCGTGGCGGGCAGCGGGCCGGACCGCGTCGCTGCCTTCACCGAAACCTTCCTCATGCTCACGGGCCTGTGCCTGCTGGCGCTTGCTGCAGCCTGGCAGCTGCGCGAGCCCGCAGGCCGCGCGCCCGCCCAGACTGCCTGAAACGCCATGTGCCAATTGCTCGGAATGAACTGCAACACGCCCACGGACGTGCGCTTCAGCTTCACAGGCTTTGCCCAGCGCGCGGGCAACACCGGGGACCACACGGACGGCTGGGGCATCGCCTTCTTCGAGGACAAGGGCCTGCGCCACTTCGTGGACCACGAGCGTGCCGTGGATTCGCCCGTGGCCGAGCTGATCCGGCGCTACCCTGTGAAGAGCCGCAACGTGATCGCCCACATCCGCAAGGCGACGCAAGGGCAGGTGAGCCTGGAGAACTGCCACCCCTTCGTGCGCGAGCTCTGGGGCCGCTACTGGGTGTTCGCGCACAACGGCGACCTCAAGGACTTCCGTCCGCGCCTGCATGCGCACTTCCACCCCGTGGGCAGCACCGACAGCGAGCATGCGTTCTGCTGGATCATGCAGGAGCTTGCCAAGTCCCACGCAGGCGTACCGACAGTGGACGAGCTCACGATCACGCTGCGCGAGCTGGCCGCGTGGATCGCGCCGCACGGCACGTTCAACTTCCTGCTCTCGAACGGCCAGGCCCTGTGGGCCCACGCGTCCACCCACCTCTACTACACCGAGCGCCGCCATCCGTTCACGGTGGCCGAGCTGGCCGACGAGGACCTGCGCATCGACTTTTCCACAGAGACCACGCAGAGCGACCGCGTGGCCGTCATCGTCACCGCGCCGCTCACGCGCGACGAACCCTGGACGGCGTTCCAGAGCGGCGAACTCAGGGTGTTCTTGGATGGCGCCTGCCTCTGACGCTTGGCTGGAGGGCTCGCTACAATCGCGGCCCCTTGCCCTGCCAGAGCGCGCTCCATGGATATCGTCGTCAACGAAGAACTCAAAGCCTACATCGACCCGCTGACCCCCGATGAGCACGACGCGCTGGAGCGAAGCCTGCTCGCCGAAGGCTGCCGCGACGCGCTGGTACTCTGGGGCAACGTGCTCGTGGACGGGCACAACCGCTACGGCATCTGCCAGAAGCACGGCCTGCCGTTCCAGACCGTGCAGCACCCGCGCTTTCGCTCGATCGAGGACGTGCACCTGTGGATGATCGACCAGCACCTGGGCCGGCGCAGCGTTTCTGACTTCCAGCGCGGCGTGCTCGCGCTGCGCAAGCGCGAAATCCTTGCGGCGCGCAAGGCCGAGGCTGCCGCGCCCGCATCCGAGGCCGAACCGCCTGCAGACGCCGCGCTCGCAGCACCAGAGGCGGCACTGCCCCCGGAGCTCAACAGCCGCGAGGCCATTGCCAGGGCCGCCCGCCTGAGCAGCAGCCAGGTCGTGATGATCGAGAAGATCCGCAAGCAGGCCGAGCCCGAACTCGTGGCGGCCGTGAAATCGGGCACGATCTCCATCAACGCCGCCGCCGCCGTGGCCACGCTGCCCGCCGACGAACAGCGCGCCGCCGCCATCGCGGGCAAGGACGAGCTCAAGCAGGCCGCCAAGCGCGTGCGAGAGGCCAAGCGCAAGGCGCGCGAAGACGCGCCCGCGCCAGCCCCTTCTGCGGTGGAGGTGCCCGCCGCAGACGCCACCACGCCCGAGACGCTTGACGCACTGCGCCGCCGCGTGGCCGAGCTCACGGCCGAAAACGCGGCGCTGCGCGCCCAGCTGGCGCAGTTGCAGGGCCAGGCTGGCGCCGAAGGCCCGCCCTTTTAGAGCGTGCTTACGTTCTTACAATCGGCCCGATGAAGCGCTACGAGGCCCTGGCGGCGGACATCGAGACCTCCATCCGCGCAGGCGTGCTCCGCCCGGGCGATCGCCTGCCCTCCGTGCGCCACACCTGCGAGAGCCGCGGCATCAGCGCCTCCACGGTGTTCCAGGCCTACTACCTGCTCGAGGCGCGGGGCCTCGTGCGCGCGCGCGAGCGCTCGGGCTACTACGTGAGCGAGGGCGCGCGCAAGCGCCCGCCCGAACCCGACCACGCCTCGCAGCCACAGGACGCATCAATCGCCGTGGACGTGAGCGAGCTCGTGTTCGAGGTGCTCGAGGCAAGCATGAAGCGCGACGTGGTCGCCTTCGGCTCGGCCTTCCCCAGCCCGCTGCTGTTTCCGCTCGCGCGCCTGGGCCAGTCGGTGGCCGCGACTGCTCCGTCGCTCGACCCCTGGAGCACCGTGGACGACCTTACGCCGGGCAACCCCGCGCTGCGGCGCCAGATCGCGCTGCGCTACCTGGCCGACGGCCTGCAGGTGCATACCAGCGAGATCATCGTCACCAACGGCGCGCTCGAGGCGCTGAACCTCTGCCTTGCCGCCGTCACGCGACCGGGCGATGCCGTGGTGGTGGAGTCGCCCACGTTCTATGCCGCGCTGCAGACGCTCGAACGCATGGGCCTGCAAGCCATCGAGGTGCCCACGCACCCGCGCGAGGGCATCGACCTCGCGGCGCTGGAGCACGCCATCGCGCGCCACCGTCCCCGGGCCTGCTGGCTCATGACCACGTTCCAGAACCCGCTGGGCAGCCTCATGCCCGAGGCGAAGAAGCAGGCCCTCGTGGAGCTGCTCGCGCGCCACGGCGTGCCGCTGATCGAGGACGACGTGTACGCCGAGCTGTACTTCGGCGACAAGCGCCCGCTGCCCGCCAAGGCCTTCGACCGCGAGGGGCTGGTGCTGCACTGCGGCTCGTTCTCCAAATGCCTGGCGCCCGGCTACCGGCTGGGCTGGGCCGCGCCGGGCCGGTTCGCGCGCGCCGTCGCGCGCCAGAAGCTCACCACCACGCTGGGCACCTCGGCGCCCATGCAGCTCGCACTGGCCGACTACCTCAAGCGCGGCGGCTTCGACAAGCACCTGCGCCGGCTGCGGCAGACGCTGGCCTCGCGCCAGGCGCGCGTGGCCGAGGCCGTGGGCGCGCATTTCCCGCCCGGCACGCGTGCCACCCAGCCCGCAGGGGGCTACTTCCTGTGGGTAGAGCTGCCCCCGGGCGCGGATGCACTGCAGCTGCACCGGCAGGCGCTGCGGCACGGCATCAGCATCGCGCCCGGGCCGATCTTCTCGGCCTCGCGCGGCTTCGCGCACTGCCTGCGGCTCAACTACGGCCAGGAATGGAACGCGCGCAGCGAGGCCGCGCTCGCCACCCTGGGACGGCTGGCGCACGCGGCTTAGCGCCGCATCAGCGGGGCACGAGGAAGACCGACTTCTCCGCCACACGGGCGCTCACCGGACCCAGCGCCTCGATGTCGAAGTACACCGTATGGGACCCGGCGGGCACCGAGCCGTACGGTATCTGCAGGCGCACCGCCACCCAGCGCGCCTGCGCGGGCTCGATCTCAACTTCGGCCTCGGAGGCGACCTCCAGCCCTTCGAGCCCATGCGCGCCGATGCGGTAGCGCTGCACGGCCTCGGTCGCGTTCATGATCTGCAGGCGGTACACATTCTCGAGCCTGCCACCCGCCACGATGCGCGAGAGCGCCGCGCGGTCGCGCACCACGTCCACCTTGAGCGGCGCGCGCACCACGAGGCTCGCGAGCATGGCGATGCATACCGC
>JASLFM010000015.1 GCA_030150585.1 Acidovorax sp. | reverse complement strand
TCGAGCGCGCCCCATCCGCCACCTTCTGCCCGGCGGCTTGCGCGCCGGTCCTGGCCACATTGCCCACGCCGGCGGCAGCGCCCTTGAGGCCACTGCCGGCAGCGGACGAACCCGCTTCATACGCCGAGGTCGCAGCACGCGTACCGCTGGCCGCCATGCGGGCAGCGCCTGGGGCCATGCGCGCCCCGGCAGCTACCGCGCTGCCGACACCAGCTGCCGCTGCACCAACGCCTATGGCAGCGCCCGCCGCGCCCAGCGTTGCTCCGGCCATCGCCCCCGCACCAAGCTGCGGCCCGCCGGACACCAGCCCAGTGGCGATGCCTGGCCCGAAAATGCCCAAAGCGAGCATGGACAGCGAAGCCAGCATGATGACCAGCGCCTGGTCGATGGATGGCTCGGCCCCGGCTGGAATCCTGAACTCGGCAAACAGCCCCGTGCCGATCCCCACGATGACAGCCAGCACCAACACCTTGATACCCGAGGACACCACATTGCCCAGCACTTTTTCCGCCAGGAACGCCGTCTTGTTCCAGAGCGCGAACGGCACCAGCACGAACCCGGCCAGCGTCGTCAGTTTGAACTCGATCAGCGTCACGAAAAGCTGCACCGCCAGCACGAAGAAGCACAGGATCAGCACCAGCCAGGCCAGGAACAGCACCACGATGGTGTCCAGATGGGTGAACACCTCGGGGAAGCCCGCCATCTTGCCGATCTGCTCCATGATCGGCCGCCCGGCCTCGACGCCCACCTGCGCGAGCCGTCCCGGCTGTAGCAGTTGCGCCTGGCTCAGGCTGGAGCCCGATGCCGTCAGGCCCAGCCCGGCGAAGGATCGGAACACGATGCCCGCCAGGTGGTTGAAGTTGCCGATGATGTAGGCAAAAGCCCCTACATAGAGCACCTTGCGCAGCAGCTTGGCAATCACGTCCTCGCCCTGGCCGCTGGCATGGCCCATTGCCCAGAACAGCCCGGCGAGCGTCATGTCGATGACGATCAGCGTGGCCGTCAGAAACGCCACCTCGCCTTGCAGCAGCCCGAAGCCCGAGTCGATGTAGCGCGAGAAGGTATCGAGGAAGCGGTCGATGACCGAGACGTCGTTCATGGCGCTCTCCTCGGCTGGATGGGATCGTTCGCATACGGCGAAGGCGTCGGCCGCATGAAGCGCTTGCGCATCGCATCGGCCACCGCAACGCACTGCGCCTCGCCCACCTGGACGCGATCCGCATGGCACCGGGCCTGCAGTTCCTTCAGGCGGTCGGGGTTGTCGGCCAGTGCTTCGGCCGATTCGATGGACGCGGGCTTGCCGCAGGCGGTCAACACCAGCGCCAATGCGAAGGCGCCAGCCATGAACAAAAGATTGCTGCGCATGGTCGCCTCACTGGTTGTTGTAGAAGTTCACCGGATACGGCGTGTAGGGCGTGCCGCTACCCAGGAAGCGCCGCCGCACCTCGCGGGCACGCTCGTTCGCAGCCGCCTGACGCGCCAACTCCAGCGACGCGGCGCGATCCTGCGTGAGCTGCAACCGCTGCGTCTGAATCGACTGCTTGGCCTGCAAGGCCAGCAACTGGTTCGTGGATTGCATCGCCTGCAAGGCACCGACGGCCGCTTGGCTCTTGCCCACGAGATCTGCCAGCACTCCCTCGTCATCGGTCAGGTTCTTTGACGCCTGGGCCTGCATCTGCATGGCCGTCTGAAGGCCATTGAGCGTGTTTTTCCAGCGCTCCTGTGTATCGCGGTACATCTGGTCGCCGCTGATGGTGGCGGCGTACTGCTCGGGGTACAGCCGGGCAAAGTCCCGATCCATCCTGGCCACGTCATAGGCCAGGCCCTTGGCCTGGTCGATCAGCCGCTGGGTGAGCGCCAGATTAGCGCGCAAGCGGCTCACCACACTGAACGGCAGGCTCGCCAGGTTGCGCGCCTGGTTCTCCAGCATCTTGGCCTCGTTCTGAAGCTGCTTGATCTGGTTGTAGATCTGCTCCAGCTCGCGAATGGCGGTCAGCGTGTTCTGCACAAGGTTCGTGGGATCGAGCACGATCCACTGCGCCTGCGCGGCAGGAACGATGCACAGCGTGGCCGCCACGGCAGCGGCAATAAAGCGTTTCTTCATGACAAGTTCTCCAAGGGTTGCGGGGAAGGAAACGAAGGCAGCAAGTCGGCGGCCCAATCCAGGCCGCGATGGCGCAGCCAGGCAGCGGCGAATGACGAAGAAGCAGAAGATGCGGAGGTAGTGGATGCGGCGAGCACCGCATCCATATCGCGCTGGTCTTGCGGCGTAGAGGCCCCGGCAAAGGCCAGCACCGCCGGCCCAAGGTCGAGGTCGAACAGGCGGTTGCCCAGGCGGGATTGGTAGTAGTAGTCGCGCTTCGGAACCGCCGTGGCCACGATCTCGATCTGCCGCCGGTTGAGCCCGAAGCCCTCGTAGATGGTGCGAATTTGCGGCTCGGTCGCCTGCGGATTGGCCAGGAAGATGCGGCTCGCGCAGCTTTCGATGATCGCGGGCGCGATGCTTGAATCCTTGATGTCGGCCAGGCTCTGCGTGGAGAAGATGACGCTCACGTTCTTCTTGCGCAGCGTCTTGAGCCACTGCCGGATGCGTGCGGCAAAGGCGGGCTCGTCCAGGAACAGCCAGGCTTCATCGAGAATCAGCAGCGTGGGCGCGCCGTCAAAGCGCTCGTCGAAGCGGGCGAACAGGTAGCGCAACACTGCCTGCACCGCGGCCTTGCTGTGCATCAGTTCTTCCATCTCGAAACACTGCACGGAGCCAGACCCAAGGCGATCCGAATCAGCGTCCAGCAGCTTGCCGTGTGCGCCACCC
>JASLFM010000004.1 GCA_030150585.1 Acidovorax sp. | reverse complement strand
GTCGAGCAGCTGGCGGCGCACCTCGGGGTGCATGGGCGGCCAGGGCGCACGCGGCGCGTCGCAGGCGATCACGCCGCCCGCCTTCATCAGCGCCTTGGCGGCCAGGAAGCCCGCCTGGCGGTTCTCGTGGTTGATGAGCGGCAGCCAGCGCTGGTATTGCTCGAAGGCCCGATCTTTGTCGCCCACGCGGTGCGCCTCGATGATGGGGCGGATGCCGTCGGCGAAGCCGCCGCCGGTCATGGCGCCGGTCGCGCCCGCTTCCAGGTCGGCCAGCAGGGTGATGGCTTCCTCGCCGTCCCACGGGCCTTCGATGGCTTCGCCGCCCAGGGCTATCAGCTCGCGCAGCTTGCTGGCCGCGCCCGCCGTTTCCATCTTGAAGTAGCTGAGCTGCTCGATCTCCCGGGCCATCTTGGCCAGGAAGGCCGGGGACAGCGGCGTGCCCGCGGCGGGCGCGTCCTGCACCATGATGGGAATGGAGATGGCGTCCGATACCGCCTGGTAGAAGGACTGGACCGCTGCCTCGCCGAAGCGGAACGTGGCGCCGTGGTAGGGCGGCATCACCATCACCATGGCCGCGCCCATGTCCTGCGCGCGGCGGCTGCGCTCGGCGCAGACCTTGGAGCTGGTGTGCGTGGTGGTCACGATCACGGGCACGCGGCCGGCCACGTGTTCGAGCGCGGTGCGCGTGAGGATCTCGCGCTCCTCGTCCGACACCAGGAACTGCTCGGAGAAGTTGGCCAGGATGCACAGGCCGTCGACGCCCGAGTCGATCATGAAGTCCAGGCAGCGCTTCTGGCTGGCCAGGTCCAGCGTGCCGTCCTCGTGGAAGGTGGTGGGCACGACCGGGAAGATGCCCCGGTAGCGGGGGTTGGAGAGTCCGGGCATGGTGGGCTCCTTACTCGACGATGTGGAACTGGTCCAGGTAGTCGGTCTTGAGCGTGAGGCCCAGGCCGGGTACGTCGTCCTTGAGCTGCAGGAAGCCGTTCTCGGCGATCGGCTCTCCGTCGAAGATGTACCAGAACAGCTCGTTGCCCACCTCCACGTCGAAGATCGGGAAGTACTCGGCCATGGGCGAGGCCAGCGTGCTCATGGTGAGGTGGTAGTTGTGCATCTGGCCCGCGTGCGGAATCACCGGCACGGAATGGGCCTCGCACAGCGCGTTGATCTTGTGCGCGGCCGTGATGCCGCCGACGCGGTTGGTGTCGTACTGCACCACGCTCACGGCCTTCTTTTCCAGCAGTTGCTGGAAGCCGTAGAGGCTGAACTCGTGCTCGCCGCCCGAGATCGGGATGATGCCCATGGCGTTCAGCTCGGCGTAGCCGCCGATGTCGTCGGCGATCACGGGCTCTTCCAGCCAGCGCGGCTCGAACCTGGCGAGCTTGGGCAGCATGCGCTTGGCGTACTCCAGGTTCCAGCCCATGTAGCACTCCAGCATCAGATCGGTGTCGTAGCCGATGACCTCGCGCACGGCCTCGACGGACTTGAGGTTCTCCTTCACGCCTTCCTGCAGGTGGGCGGGGCCGTAGCCGAAACGCATCTTGAAGGCCTTGAAGCCCTGGTCGAGGAATTTCTGGGCTTCTTCCTGCATCTCCTTGAGGTCGGTGCGGTAGAGCTTGCTGTAGTAGCAAGGGATCTTTTCCTTGGTGCGGCCGCCCAGCAGCTTGAACACGGGCTTGTTCACGCTCTTGCCCAGGATGTCCCAGATGGCCAGGTCCACGGCCGAGATGGCGGCCATGGCCACGCCCTTGCGGCCCCAGGCGTGGGTGGAGCGGTACATGCGCTGCCACAGGTACTCGTAGTCCCACGGGTCCTGGCCGATGACCAGCGGCGCCAGGTACTCGTCGATGATGGCCTTGGCGATCTTGGGCGCCAGCGCCACGTTGCCCAGGCCGACGATGCCGTCGTCTGTCTCGATCTCCACCACCGTCCACGAGTGGAAGCGGAAGGTGCTCATGGTCTCGGTCTTCGAATAGACGAGGTCCATGGCGTTGGAGCAGAAATTGCCCTGGGGCGGAACGGTCTTGCCCTTCCATTCATAGACGCGGGCGCGGACGGATTGGATCTTCATGGTGCGGTCTCCTGTGGGGAATGTGGGTCAAGCGGCAGCGCGGTGCGCGGCCCCCATGCGGCAGGCGATCAGGAAGGCCTGCCAGGTGGCTTCCACGCTGGCCTTGCCCTGGCCCGCGATGTCGTAGGCCGTGCCGTGGGCTGGCGTGGTGATCGGGATCGGCAGTCCGCCTTGCACGGTCACGCCGCGCGAGAAGCCCAGCAGCTTGATCGCGATCTGGCCCTGGTCGTGGTACATGGTCACGATGGCCTGGTACTCGCCAGCCTGGGCCTTCAAAAAGATGGTGTCGGCCGGGAACGGGCCGTGGAAGGGATCGGGCGTGGGCCACTGGCGCGCCTTCAGCGCCTTGACCGCAGGTTCAATGGTGTCGATCTCCTCGCGGCCGCAGGTGCCGCCGTCGCCGTTGTGGGGGTTGAAGCCGGCGATGGCCACCTTGGGCTCGGCGATGCCGTTGGCCAGCAGCGAGCGGTAGATCAGCTCGGCCGCCTGCGCGATGCGCTCCTGGCTCAGGTAGCCGGCCACGTCCTTGAGCGGCACATGCGAGGAGATGCGCGAGGTCCACAGGTTGCCCAGCGTGTTGAACTCGCAGAAGTAGCCTTTCACGCCCAGGTACTCGGCGAAGTGGTGCAGCTCGTCCTCGTGGCGCAGGCCGCCGAGCTTCATGGCCTGCTTGTTCAACGGCGCGAAGCAGATGGCGTCGATTTCACCGGCGAGGGCCGCGTCCATGCACTGGTCCAGCACCTGCAGCACCGAGCGGCCGCCGGCCGCCTGGGCCTGGCTGCGGGTCACCGACTCGGGCGCCACCGTGTCCACGGCCAGGAAGGCGGGGCGGGACGTATCGGCGCGGCCGCGCACCGCGGCCAGGCTGGCAATGGCATCGGTCCCGACCTGCACGCCGGCGATGCGTTGGCCCTCCTGCCACAGCCAGGGATCGCCCACCAGCACGATGTTGGCCTGTTGCGCAGCCTCAGGCCTGGCCAGCAGGCGTGCGATGAGTTCGGCGCCGATGCCGGCGGGGTCGCCCAGGGTCAGGGCTACCACCGGCTTGGCGGAATTTGCGGATGCGGACATGCTCAATCGATCTTGATGTGGTTCTTGCGGATGATGTCGCCGTAGCGCTGGTACTCGGCGTTGTGGAAAGCGATGAAGTCGGCCTGGCTCATGGCCGTGAGCTCGGCGCCCACGGCTTCGAGGCGGGTCTTGGTCTCGGGCATGGCAATCACCTTGTTGACCTCGTCGTGCACCCTCTGCTGCACGGCCTTGGGCGTGGAAGCCGGCATGTAGATGCCGTACCAGGCGCTGACCTGCACGGCAGGCAGGCCGGACTCGGCCATGGTCGGCACCTGCGGCAGCTGGGCGTTGCGCTGCAGCGAGGTCACGGCCAGCGGGCGCAGCTTGCCGCTCTTGATCTGGCCGATCACCGAGGGCATGGTGTCGAAGCTCATCTGCACCTGGCCGCTCACCAGGTCGACCAGCGCGGCAGCGCTGCCTTTGTAGGGCACGTGGGTGATGTCCACGCCCGCCGCGTCCTTGAAAATTTCCGCGGCGATGTGCTGGGTGCTGCCGGCGCCGCTGCTGGCGTAGTTGATCTTGCCCGGCTCTTTTTTGGCCAGCGTCACCAGCTCCTGCACGGACTTGGCGGGCACGCTGTTGCTGACGATCAGCACATTGGGCACCGCACCCACGAAGGCCACGGGCACCAGGTCCTTGTTGCTGTCGTAGCCGAGCTTGAGCAGGTGCGGCGCGATCGCATGGGCCGTGACCACGCCCATCACCATGGTGTGGCCGTCGGTGGACTTGGCCGTTACGTCCGCGGCCAGTGTGTTGGAGACACCAGCGCGGTTCTCCACCACCACGGGCTGCTTGAGCAGCGGTGCGAGCCGGTCGGCCACCGCGCGCGCCATGGCGTCCGTGCCGCCGCCGGGCGCCGAGCCCACGAGCATGCGCAGGGGTTTGCCGGGCCAGTCGCCGGCCTGGGCCCATGCGCCCAGCGGTTGCAGCGCGGCCAGGGCCGCCAGGCCGATGAGTGCGGCCAGGGATCGTTTTTGCATGCGTGTCTCCTGTGGGTTCTTTTGGGAATGCAATGCGCAAATCGTAGGCAGCAGATTGATTGCCGTAAACTGAAAATTCTTGATATATCGATAACCCAGAGGAATCAACCATGGGGTCCATCACCCGGCTGGAAAACACGCCGCAACTGCTCAACCGGCTGCGCATGCGGCAGCTTGCGCTGATCCTGGCCATTGAGGAGCGGCACACGCTGCGCGGCGCAGCCGCGCAACTGGGGCTGACGCAGCCCGCCGCCACCAAGATGCTCCACGAACTGGAGGACGCGCTGGGCGTGCCGCTGTTCGACCGCGTGGGCCGCGGCCTGCGGCTCAATCCTGCGGGCCAGCGGGTGACGGACTACTTCCGCGCCATCCGCGGCAGCATGGAGGCGCTCAACCGGGAACTGGGCGAGCTGCGCCTGGGCAGCGCCGGGCGCCTGGCGATCGGCAGCATCATGGCGGCCTCGCCGGGCCGCCTGACCGACGCGCTGCTGGGATTGAAGGAGCGGTTTCCGCTGCTGTCCATCGAGGTGGCCGTGGACACCAGCGACCTGCTGCTGGGCCAGTTGCGCGAGGGCCTGCTGGAAGTGGTGATCGGGCGCCTGGCGGGCGAGCCCGGCGGGCCTTGCACCTTCCGCG
>JASLFM010000531.1 GCA_030150585.1 Acidovorax sp. | reverse complement strand
GTGCTATCCAACCTCGCGCTGATTCAGGCCAACCGATGGGGGACCCACGGCCCCTGGCGCAGCGACCGCGAGTCGAACAGATTGTTCGGCTGGATCGCGCTGGGCACGATCGTGTTGCTGGGGCTCGTGCTTGCCGTGCCTACCGTGAGCCGGCTGTTCTCGTTCACGCCGCCCTCGCCCGCTCTGCTGGCCGCTGCGCTGGGCGCTTCTGGCCTGAGCTTCGCGTGGTTCGAGTGCACAAAGCGGTTGCTGGCTGGGCCAAATCCACTCGAGGGCTCGCGTTAGCAGTTGCGAAGGTAATTCATTGCAGCCAAGGCGGCGACTGCGAACGCACCGTCACTTCACGGCGCCATATCTGCCCCTTCGCAGATGCTAGGCTGAAGGAAAACGGCAGCGATGGCCCGCAATCCTGTCCCTGTGTATAAAACCACGGGCTGGGAGGCTGTCGCATGGAGACCGTTCGGGCTCACCATCACCCATAGGCAGTTGCGCAAGCGCCCTCTTGCACGAAGAGACGAGGGTTACACTGAATGTTTCAACACGTAACCTATCTCATAATGGGACACGCCTATGAGTCCCCTTTCATCCGCCACGATCACCACCACCGAGTGTTTACACGCCACCTAGAGCGGGGCCGGGGACCGTGTCGTTGTGCTCGGCCATGGTTTTGGCTCCGATCAGACGTCTTGGGCCCCTGTTCGGCCCGCCCTGGACAAGCATTTCCGCGTGCTGTCCTACAACCTTGCAGGCTGTGGTGATGATGGTGCGCGCAGCTACGACCCGCTGGTGCACAGCTCATTGTTTGGCTATGCCGATGACTTGCTGGCACTCCTCAGAGAGCAGCAGTTGCGGCGTGTGAGCTACGTCGGTCACTCGGTCAGCGGCATGATTGGCATGATTGCCGCCACGGCGCGGCCTGAACTGTTTGATCAACTGGTGCTTCTACAGCCCTCGCCGTGCTACCTGAACGATCCTGCGGCCTCTTACTTCGGCGGCTTCGAACAGGCCGATCTGGACGGGCTCTACGATGCCATGGCCACCAACTACCAGAGTTGGGCGGCCGGCTTTGTCCCATTGGTCGTGGGAGTAGACGAACCGCATGCTTTGGCGCACTTCAGCGCCACGCTCTTCAAGATTCGACCGGACATCGCGCCCCACATCCTGCGCATGATCTTCCAGAGTGACCACCGCAGTGTCGTCTCGCGTGTCAGTACGCCCACGCGTTTCATTCACAGCCGCAGAGACATGGCCGTGCCTGTCGAGGTGGCGCACTGGCTGAATGCCCAGGTACCTGGTAGCGTATCGGAAATACTGGAACTGGACGGACATGTGCCCCATCTGACCCAGCCCGAGGTGGTTTCGCAAGCCGTGCTTCGCCATCTGCTGTCGGGCTGATTGCTTCATGCCTGCAGACAACCACGTCCAAGCGCTCCAGGCGGTACTGACCCTGGCCCGCCAGCTCACGCGGGCCGGCATGGCGATCGCGCTGATACAGCGGAAGGCCAATGCGGTGGTGCCCCTTCGAAGTGATCCTTCGCGGAATTGGCAACAGGGCACCGCATGGCGCTGGCAGATGCCTGCAACACAGAAACAAGAGGCTGGCCGCTTGCAGACGCTGCCGCTCAGCTGCTTGCCGAGTATGGTGGCAATCGATCTGCCTTTCCCTCCTGCCCAGGCGGCATATTTGGATTGCACAGAATGGGGCGAGCAGGTAGCCGGGGGATTGCTATTGATCTGGGATGCGGAGCAGTCCGCCCAGGTAGCAGCAAACGCGGGGGATGCAGCATCACAGGAGCAGCTCGTCTCGCTGCTGCGGCCAATCTATGCCCGTCTGCTGGATGGAAGCCACCTCGCTGTGCAGACGGTCGAATCGGAGGCCAAATTCAATGACGTCTTCAACAGTGTGCAGCAAGGCATTGTCGTGGTGTCGGGGCAAGGTGCCCATGCCCAGGTGAATCAATGGGCTTCGGCACTCCTGCAGATTCAGCCAGGCTCGGTATCCGTAGAAACTCTGGCACGGGCCATGGGGGAAGCGCGCAGACGGTGTGATAACGCGGACGAACTGGAATTTGCTTACCAGGTGCTTCAGCACTCCCTGGATGCTGAAGTCACGGTTGATTGGGAGCTGGATGAGCGCATCCTGCGTGTGGATACCCATCCGGTTCTCAACAATGGACACAACGGGCGGGTCTGGCTGTTCCAGGATGTCACGGCCCAGGCTCGGTTGGAGAGGATGTTGCGCAGGGAGGCCTCGCATGATGCGCTAACCGGACTGTTCAATCGCCGGGCGTTCTTTAATCGGGCGCAGGCCCATTACCAGGCACAGGCAACCGCGCCGACCCACGCCCTGGACGGTGGAACGCCCGAGAGGTTGGCCGTGCTGATGTTCGATGTCGACCATTTCAAACAAATCAACGACAGTTTTGGTCATCCTGTGGGCGACGGGGTGCTCAAGGAAGTCGCGCGCCGGGCCCTCAATCTGTTGCGCGATGGCGACGTCCTGGCACGCTATGGAGGCGAGGAATTCATTCTGCTGATCAGGGAAACCACTGACGGAGCCTCTCTCGCTGTTGCGGAGCGGCTGCGCAAGGCAATGGAGGGGCAGCCCATCCAAATCGACTCCAAGGCCATCGAGGTCCGCATCAGCCTGGGGCTGGCACTGCGATGCAATACCAAAGAGCCGCTAGCCCGCACCATTGAGCGTGCGGATAGAAACCTGTACCAGGCTAAGCGTGAGGGTCGCAATCGAGTTGTGCATACAGCCTGCTGAGACCCCAACGAAAACGTCTGACTTCAACTCCTACAAATGCACCGTCTGCGCCTGTCCGAACTGATCTCTGCATTGAGTCATGCTCTCGATATCACAGAAGGGCAGCCCGAAGGCCATTGCATCCGTTGCTGCTGGATTGGCATGCACATCGGTAGACGGATCGGGCTGTCTGACGGCGAACTTTGGGATCTGTACTACACCCTGCTTTTAAAGGATCTCGGCTGTAGCAGCAATGCCGCTCGAATTTGCCAGCTCTACCTAACCAACGATCTAACCTTCAAACACGACTTCAAGACCGTTGGAGATGGCATCCCCCAAGTACTCAATTTTGTTCTGTCGCACACCGGACTGAGGGCCCCTCTCGCTGAACGCTTCCGCGCGGTCATGAATATCCTGCGCACAGGCAAGGAGGTTGCGGACGAATTGATTCAGACCCGTTGCCAGCGCGGCGCTGAAATTGCGCGGCTACTGCGTTTCCCGGAGTCTGTGGCGACAGGCATTTACCACCTCGATGAGCATCACAATGGCAAAGGCCGGCCCGACGGCCTGTCGGGGCAGGCCATCCCCTTGTACTCCCGGATTGCATTGATGGCACAAGTGATCGATGTGTTTCATACCAGTGGCGGACGCCATGCCGTCATCGAAGAACTGGCCCGCCGACGCGGTCAATGGTTCGACCCCGATCTGATCGATGCTTTCGTGGTCCTCGCAGACGATTCGTTTTGGACTCAATTGGCGGAGGAAGACATCGGAAGCGCTGTCCTGGCCTTGGAGCCAGCCTCAAAAATCGTGCCGTTGGATGACGACTACCTGGATGACATCGCGGCGGCTTTCGGCCAAATCGTGGACTCCAAAAGTCCATACACCAGCGGGCACAGTGCGCGTGTCGCGTTGTACGCTGACTGGATGGCAGAGGGCATGGATTTGGGAGAGAGCCGCCGCCGATGGCTCAAACGAGGCGCCTTGTTGCACGACATCGGGAAGCTCGGTGTGAGCAACAGCATTCTGGACAAACCCGGCAAACTGGACGGTGAGGAGTGGACCGCGGTACAAGCCCACGCCATGTATACCGAGACCATTCTCTCGCGCATCAATGCCTTTGCGGAATTGGCAAGGGTGGCAGGCGCCCACCATGAACGACTTGACGGCAAAGGGTACCCACGTGGACTGACCGCACAAGGCATCAGCATCGAAACTCGCATCATCACCTGCGCCGATATATTCGATGCCATCACCGCGGCTCGCCCCTACCGAGGGGCTGTTCCGGTGGATAGGACGCTGGAGATCATGAAAGAGTCTGTGGGATCGGCGATTGACGCTGAGTGCTTTGAGGTTCTGAGGGCCACCGTCGAACGCATGCCCCGGCTTGCAACGTAATGCATTGCCAAGCTATGTGAAGTGAAGGCTTCTACTGGAGGCGACGCCCGCAAGGACCCGTGCATTCGCCATAGGCACTGACCAAGGACCCCATGCCACCAGGACACTAGCCAATCCAACGCGTGTTTTCCATCAGCTCATTGAAGAAGGCACGAAGCGCGATTGGCCGCATTTGGTAGGGGTCGAACTCATTCCCGGCCGCATACTTTAGAAACAATGCCCGGTTCTCAGTCACTGCACTGACCAGACCCATCGACCAGGTGCCGAACTGGCGATGAATGATCTCATCGAAGTCGAGAATGGAGGGATCCTGGTGGCGAGAGTCCAGCAAGATTCGGTGGTACAGCGCATTGACGACACCACGGTCTCCCTCCAGACACTGCAGAAAAATACCATTGGACAGGCAGAGTGCCCCCGTGACGCCTAAAGCCTGGTTGTTGCGCTTGGAGCTTTCGAGAATGTCCTTTACATCCATGGGCCCGACGTTCCGGGCGCGGCTGGCATAGGTAAGCCGAATTAGCATGCTCAAGTCCGTTGGTAAGGTTCATGGAAGAGCCTATCGCACTTGGCAGCACCTATCCCATGCACGAAAGAGAGACCCTACGCTGGCGAAGTAATAGCGAGACGGAATCGCCACGGGTAACCTAGACACAACTGAGCCTTCACCCTGAGGCCCCCTTGGAGGCCACATGGCAACAAAGCAGCCATGTACCGAAAAACTCGAAATCGAGCCAGGCAGTCGGGGGGAGGTACGCGTCCATCCACCGGCATGGGCAGGAACACAGCGTGCGGCGCATGTACCCGGTGATGCAGCAGCACCCAATGGTTACTGCGCATGGAAGGCGGCGCCACAAAGCCCGCGGTCCGTAGACGCTCAAAGGCGGCCGGCCCTGCTCAAACAGGCAGGGCAGGAGAGCGGCGGCGTCCATGGCTACTGCGCAAGCTGACACGGAGCATGTATGACCTTCGCGGGCGCTGTGGCGAACCGTGACGATGCGCAAGCGGATGCCTTCAATTACATTGAAGCGTTATCAACCCGCAGCGCCGTCATCCTTCGGCTGCAGGGCCATCACCCATCCCGTTGAACAGCGACATTCCCCACGGCTCAAGAGCGTATGGGGAAGCGGGGGCAATTCACGACATCTGCCCCTCCAAGGCCCAGGATCACCGCCGTAAAACTAAGGCAACTCCATTGCCTGGGCCAAATGGGAATAGACCGCCCCCACCCGGCGCAGATGGCGCGATTCCGGGTGAGCAAGCAACCACAGTTCCGTCTCGCATTCGTCGAGGGCCTCGGTCAGGCGAACCACATCACCTCGCCCCTCGGCAAGAAACAGGGGTACGATGCCCACTCCGAGTCCCAGCGCCACCAGTTCGAGTACCGAGAGGATGCTGTTGACGCGGTAGCGTGGCACCACCTTGGGGAAGTGGCGCTTGCGCCAAACAACCGAAGGGTGTTCTGGCAGCGCGTCGTCGGGCGCAATCCAGTCGGACTGCCCGGACTCGACTTCGGCGAACTTGCGCACGCCGTCCCTCTTGGCCGCGTACAGCGCGACGCGGACCGGCCCGACGTGCTTGCCGACCATGTGCTGCGGCGGGCGCTTCGTGGCGCGCACAGCAATGTCGGCGTCGCGTCGGGTCAGGCTGGCCAGTTCATTGCCTGTGTGAAGCTCGTAGCCGAGCAGAGGATGAATGATCTGCAGACTGCGCAACGCTGGGGCGACCAGACCGTGCAGGACGGTGTCGGTGGTCGTGATGCGCACCGTGCCTGAGATCTGCGCCGGCGCTGCCTCGGCCGACGAACGCGCCGCCTCGAGCACCGCTTCCATGTGCTCGGCATGTTCGGCCAACTCGCTGGCCAGCTCGGTGGCAAGGTAGCCCGACCGGGTTCGCTCGAACAATGCGCGCCCCAAGCCGCGCTCGATGCGCTGCAAGGACCTGAAAACGGTGGAGGCATCGACACCCAGGCGCTCCCCCGCGATGGCCAGGGTCCCACCGCGCACCAACGCAAGCATCACTTCCAAGTCACTGGGGCTCAACCGGTATTGCGGCATTGCAATCATTTTTTGCTCAAATGCATATTCAAATTTCCATATCGCAATCCTACAGTCATCACATCCATCACCTTCTGGAGTCACACCATGAACCCTTCCGCCCCCTTTTTGACGCAGCTCGGCATCGCGGTGCTCCGCGTGAGCCTGGGTGTCATGTGGATTGCCCATGCCCTGCTCAAGCTCCTGGTCTTCACCCTGCCCGGCACGGCGCACTACTTCGCGAGCATCGGATTCCCGGGCTTTCTGGCCTACCCCGTGTTTGCGGCCGAACTGTTGGGCGGCATCGCGTTGCTGCTCGGCATCTACGCGCGGCAGACCGCTCTGGCCCTGGTGCCGGTGATGGCCGTGGCAGCCTGGGTGCATCTGCCGAACGGCTGGGTTCACACCAGCACCGGCGGTGGCTGGGAGTACCCGGTGTTCCTCATCGCCGCGTCCATATCGCTGTGGCTGCTCGGCGACGGTGCTGCGGCCATCAAGCGCAGTGCGCTGCTGGTTCCTCACTTCCATGTGGCCTGACCACGCCACGGTGGATTCAATCCCTCACCCTCCAGTAGGAACTCTCATGAAGCTCTACTATGCACCTGGCGCCTGCTCACTGGCCGTCCACATTGCCCTGCGCGAGATCGGTGCGAACTTCGAAAGCGTTGCCGTTGACTTGGCAAAGCACACGACAGCCGACGGTGCGGACTACCACGCCATCTCTCCGCGTGGCTATGTGCCGCTGCTGCAGTTGGACGACGGCTCGCGCCACACCGAGGTCTCTGCGCTGCTGCAGTACGTGGCCGATCTCGACCCGACAATGGCCTTGATCGGTGCCCTGGGTTCAGCCCGACGCTTGGCGGTGGTCGAGTGGCTCACTTTCGTTAGTACCGAACTGCACAAGGTCTTCAGCCCCTGGCTGTGGCACAAGGAAACGGCCTTATCGACCCGGCAGGCAGCCAAGGAAAAATTGGCCACCCGATTCGCCGAACTCGACGCGCTGTTATCGACTCAGGACTACCTGGCAGGCGAGTACAGCGTAGCGGATGCGTATGCTTTCGCAATCGTCAACTGGGCCAACTTCCTGGCCATACGGCTGACACCGTACGCGCATTTGAAGACCTACCTGGACCGTATTTCGCAGCGGCAGCGAGTTCAGGACGCGTTGCGCGCGGAAAGTTTGGTCAAGTGAGCGCGCCGCTTCTACTGGTGTCGCACGCGCTATGCCCGTACGTGCAGCGTGCGGCAATCGTGCTGGCAGAGAAAGGCGTGTCCTTCGAGCGCCGCGACATCGACCTGGCGAACAAGCCAGACTGGTTTCTGGAGGTTTCGCCCTTGGGAAAGACTCCGGTGCTGTTGGTGGGCGAAGAGCCGATTTTCGAATCCACCGTGATCTGTGAGTACCTCGAGGAAACAGCACTGCCGCGCCTGCACCCAACCAACGCCCTGCAGCGAGCGCAGCACCGCTCATGGATGGAGTTCGGCTCGGCCCTGCTGAATGCCATCGGGGCGTTCTACAACGCCGCCGACGAAACGGCGCTGGCCGCGCGAGCCGCAGACATTCGCGCCCGCCTGGTGCAACTCGAGGCCACTCTCAGAGAGGGGCCCTATTTCGCGGGCGAGTCCTTCAGCATCGTCGACGCAGTCTTCGGCCCGGTGTTCCGCTACTTCGATGTCTTTGACGCGATTGCCGATTTCGGCCTTTGGAGTGACTTGCCGAAGGTCCTGCGTTGGCGCCGAGCGATGGCGGCCAGGCCGTCTGTCGTGGGTGCGGCACACCATTGCTACCGGGAACTGCTTTACCAGTTCCTGTTGGCCCGTCACTCAGCGCTATCACGGCGCATGGCCCCGGCACGTGGAGCGGCCTGACGGATCGAAGTGCGAGCGCGCCAGAAAATCCATCCTCTTCGATGTCCCACGGTCAATCGCTGCGGCAGCCTCGGACTGGCGAGCCTGCGCAATCTCTGGCGTTCGCGTTCGGCCTATGAGGCCAACAGAATTACCATGCTTGGTCCGCCTGGATGCTTCTATCCACCCACAGCGTAGTTCCCGGCGGGTCCCGGGGCCGCGAGGCAAACCCCAAACGGCAGTGGATGCACAGGGCTCTGGCACTGGGCTGCGCAGAGCCACCCAAGGCTTGATGGCCCGCGACAATCCGTCCTCCCCCAGGGGGAATTACCTGAAGGCCATCGGCTATCCAGAATTCCGGCCCATTCGCCTGCCTCTGGAGATACCCCATGATGAAGAAGCTGATGGCTCTGGGAGCCTTTCTGGCCGCCCCCTTCCTGGCCTGCTCCGCGGCCCATGCCGCCAACTACGATGCCGTCGCGCCGGCGTACCAGACCCGGGTCGCGCACACCGCCTGCAGCGTCGGCTCCTGCGCCGACTACACCAGCAGCATGGCAGCCTCCGGCACCTTCACCATGGCTGCGCCCTTGGCGGCCAATCTCCACAACGCGGAAATTTCCAGCACCGTTTTTCACTGGAATTTCAATGACGGCCTGACGACCTACGCCGATACGGACGCACAGTCCCGCCTGCTGCAGCTCCTCGTATCCACCAGCCCGACGGGCACCCTCACGCGCGTCAACATCATCATGATGCGCTGGCAAGCGGCGGGCGCCCCCGTGGACGGCGCGCGGTACGACGTACTGAACCTCAGCAACAGCGGCGCAAGCGCTTCCCACAACGCGCCCTGCACCACGGTAGGCAAAAGCCCCTGGAATACCACGCAGAACGCCTGCGCCCAGGCAGGGGCAACCGATGCCGCCGTGAGCTGGGCCGTCGCCCCCGTCCAGTCCGACCTGTCGGCGACCCTTACCGCCAATACCAGCACCGCGCATCCTGGTGATACCGTGACCTATACGCTCACGGCACGCAACGAGCAGACCAACTGGCGGGACATCCGCACCACCGTGCACGGCAGCTTCGCGCCGCTCCTGGCCTGCAACTGGACATGCGCAGGCACCATGGGTGGCCTTTGCACCGCCAACGGCACTGCCAGCAGCACCGACCCTCTCAACGATGGGGATGTGTTCCTGCCGCAGGCAGGCTCCACGGCCACCTACACCGCGACCTGCACCGTAGCCGCTTCGGCCACGGGCAGCCTTGTGAGTGCGGCCCAAGTCGATAGCAACATGGACACCAATCCGGCCAATAACAGCGCCACCCACACCCTCGTCATCCAGCCCCTCGCGGCCTCGGGCCCCGCCAGCGTGCCCACGCTGGCCCCTATCGCTCTGGCACTACTGGGTGGGCTGCTGGCCCTGCTGGCCTGGCGCATCCGCGCATAGCCTGATCGAAATACCACGCGCTGTTCCTCCTCACCCCGGCGCAGCATCGGGCGGTTGACCTGGACACTGTGTCAACGTCCATACTGCGCAGGCTATTGTCCGCACAGCCCTCATGCCCACCGCTTGCCTTGCCTCAACGCACGCCCGCCGCCGTCAATGGCAGGCTCTGGATATGCTGTGCCGTCTGGGCGTGGGCCTAGCGCCCATAGCCTCCGACGTGGCGGCCCTGCTGCGTGTGCTGGTGGGGGCCGATGCCACGGCACTGTTCTGGCTTGACGAGCACGGGCAGCCCGCAGGCTTTCACCATGAAGATTCGCCGCCCGCTGTCAAGAATCTTTTCCTCAACGAGTTCGAGCGGCTGTTCGTGGGCGAGCGCGAACTCAACATCGTAGCCCTGGCGCAGCGTGAGGGGCCGCGCGTAGGCCGCATGATGGCGCCCGGCGCCGACCACTTTCGCTCCAACACCTACAACCTGCTGATCCGCCCCAACGGTCACCACCATACGCTGGACATGCGGGTTGAGGTCCAGGGGCGCACCCGCGCCGTGGCAGCCGTGTTTCGAGCCCCCGGCAAAGGCTTCAGCGCCGATGAAGCCGAGCGGCTGGCACGCGCCGGCAACACGCTGGCGCTGGCCTTCATGCCCGCTGGCGGCCCCGCGTGGAGCGGCACCCGAGTCGTTAGTGCCGCCGGCCACGTGCTGCTGGATGCCACCAGCCTGCGCCCTTTGTCGGCTGACGCGCAGGCCCTGCAGCTGCTGCAAGAGGCGCACATACCCGGCCTGGGCTTGTATGGCTCCAGCGCCAACGACTTGCCTCCCGACCTGTTCCGCTGTCTGGGCCTGCAACCCGGCCAGAGCAGGCTCCTGCCGGTGCCGCAGGGCATGTTGGAGTTGCGCATGCGCCCCATGCTGCCCAGTGCAGAAGGCTCTGCCCATTGGCTGCTGGAGTTGCAACTGCAGCACCCGCGCCGAATCGACATGATGCGCCGCGTGCTGGCGCTGCCACTCACGCCCATGCAGCGCGAAATTGCTGCCTTGGCCGGCTTGGGCCATGCACGCACCGACTGCGCCCGCTACACCGGCGTAGGCCCGGCCGCACTGAAAAAGCACTTACGCACCATCCTCGAAGTGACGGGCACCAGCGACTGGGATCAACTGGCTTATCAATTGCGAGAGTGAGCCCGCAGCAAGGTTTGTTCATCCGGATTGGAGCACACCGGGCACCTCGCATCCTCAAAGGTATCCCCGGGGGAATGGCGCAAAAAGCACGCGATCTTGAGAATTTCATCCCGGCCTGTGCCTCCAGCCACAGTTTTCCCAGCTCATTCACCAGATCACCCATGACTCGCCCAGCCCTCTCCGCTCCACGAGTGGACATCTACGCCGCTATCCACAAAGCCCTGCGCGCCATGATGGCGGACACCCTGCTCGCCGCTGGCAACGCAGACGTGGCCGACCTCGGCAGTCTGCACGCGCTATGCGAGCGCGTGCGGGCCCTTTCGGTGGCCTGCGGCAGCCACTTGCGGCACGAAAACGAGTACGTTCACCCCGCAATGGAAATGCGCAGCCCAGGCTCCAGTGCACACGCTGCCGCTGAACACAAGCAGCAGCGCGCCGCCATCGTCGATCTGCACGAAACGGCGATCCGGCTGAGCACGGAAGCTGCCGACGGGAAGCCGCAGATCGTGCAAGACCTGTACCGCAAACTGAGCATCTTCATGGCTGAAAACCTGGAGCACATGCTTGCGGAAGAGGTGGAGCACAACCCTGTGCTCTGGGCTTGCTACAGCGATGCCGAGCTGACGGCTCTGCATGGGCGCATCGTCGCATCCATCTCGCCCGCCGAAACCCTGGCGACGATGCGCTGGATGATTCCGGCCCTCGCACCCCATGAACGCGCGCAGTTGCTCATCGCCATGCGAGCGCAAGCACCTGCGCCCGCCTTTGCCGCCGTACTCGATGCCGTACGCCCGCACCTGGACGCCAAGGATTGGGCCAAGCTCGAGAGCGCCCTCGGGCCGGAAGCCATGGCGGCTTGACTGTCAGATGGGAAGCAGGTTTCCCATCAGGCCATTAAGCCTCAGGGACAGTGTCGCGAAGGACGACTCACAGCCGCACCACACGGCGCCAAGTCTGGGGCCTTGAACGCCGGACCGTTAGCGTCCATCGATGCGCACCTTGATGACCACATCGTTGCCCACGGAGGGAGGGCGCCTGCTCATCGGTTTGCCCGGGCCTGGGGCCTCTCATCCACCGCCCGACCGTGGGGCCAGGCGCGCCAGCACCATCCAAGCGAACAGCAGTACCCCAAGGCCAACAACCACCGACGCCAGCCCGACGAAAGGCTCGGCAGCCTCCACACCCTTGATGCGCGCAGCCAGCGCAACCAGCATCATCGGTACCCCAATGTTGTGGAACCAGAACTGGCAGGAGGCCAAGGGTCCCTCTGTGATGGCCGGATGGGCTAGGCCGATCAAGCCGAACAGCGACATGCTGACCCAGCCCAGCAGGTTTAAGTGCGCATGCACGGCCATCAGCGAATGGTCGCCCGATGCGCCCATCTGGATGCCCAGAGCCACGGCGACTGTGAAATAAATAACCGCGATACGAAGCCACGCGCGGCTGCGGGCGTTGCAGGTCATTGTTGGTCCTTGCTCGATTACGTTCATCAGGCTGCTGCGGCTGTTTGTTGGATCTGCAACTGCTGCAGGATCGAGGCCATATCCAGCCATACGTTCTCGCGCTTGATCTTGCCGTCGGGGGCCATATCGAAAACATGCAGCAGGCGGAAGGCGATCCGTCGGCCGTTACCCGGAATGCCAAACGGTGCGCCGGGCGCAGTCCCCTCCCACAGGCTTTCATCCACCACGAAATCCGGACCGTAGTAGCGGCGCAGCATGGTCACCTTCTCGCCAGACAAGTCGGCAAACAGTGCGTCGTAGAAGCCACGTGCTGCCTCCTGACCCTGCAACAGGCCCATCGGCGATCCCACCACGTCGTGCTCTACGTCATCGGTCATAGTGCTCAGCACGCCGTCGACATCGTTCTCGGCCTCGAAGCGAAAGTGGCGGTCGATCATGCGATCGAAATGTTCTTTGGAAATGGCATCCATGGGGGTTCTCCTTCATACAGGATAAAATGAGACGATAGACAACTCATGAGACACATGTCTTATTATTGGATATGAGCATCAGACCGTCAAGCGCTAACGGGAGAGACGAGGCCGTCAGCGATGGCCGGGCCAATCAGAAACGCCGCACCCGGCAAGCCCTGCTGGATGCCGCGCTCGTGCTGTGCGAGAGCGGGCGCACGCCCAGCTTCGCCGAAGTAGCCGCGCACGCCATGGTGTCGCGGGCCACGGCGTACCGCTATTACTCGTCGGCGGAGGCACTCATCAGTGATGCCCTGTTCGAGCGCGCGCTGGAGCCGCTGCAATCCCTGTACCGTCCGGGAGAGGACCCACTGGAGGCCATTGGACGCGCGGCGCACACGCTCAACGAGCGGCTGCTGAAAGACGAAGTGGGACTGCACGTGGTCGAACGCTCATTTATGTCGGCCTGGCTGGACAATAAGCCCACTGCGCGTCCACCGCGCCCGGCGCGCCGCATGCAATGCATCTTGCCCATCGTAGATGCGCTGAAGGAAAAGTTGCCGCCAGGAGCGCGCAAACGACTGGCCGCCGCACTCGCCCTGACCATGGGAACCGAGGCCGCGATTGCACTGCGGGATGTGGCGGGTGTCGAGACCGAACAGGCGCTGACGGTCAGCAGTTGGGCAGCGCAGGCGCTGGTGCGGCAAGCACTCGTGGAGGCGGGCGAGGCCCGCGTGGCACGCGCACGCCAGCGCTCAGCATATGGGCAGTCGGCTGAAGGCGAATCTCAACCTACTTGATGCGGTAGTCGGGGCGAAATCAGTTGCGTGGCGGCCAACGATTGATGCCGGGCGCGGCCACTGCCGCGCCCGGATTTTTTGATCCCAGTGCCCAAGGAGGAGCGGCCTGTGCGCAGGGCAGGTCCCGGTCATGCATTGGCCCAGCAGAAACTTCCACCGGCAACTGGCCAAGTACTAGGTCCCTGCGACGGGCGCGATTTGTCCGTACGCGGCAAACATCCATCGTGCACTGCAAGCAAAACTGCACACAGACTGCTGGCCGTTCGAGACCTAAGAGCTTAGCTCGCTAATCCTGGTGAGTTCTTTGCCCAAGCCAAAAACCGCTGTTCGACCGCGCTGACCTAGCGTCCGGCTAATCTGTATTGGAATATACAGCCTGAAAGCTGAGGCGACAGCTGTGCGCTCAGAAAACGGTAGCCCGTAAATGTGTTCGGCGGGCACTCACCGTCCACCGGTTTCGTCTTTCTTCTTCTTTCCTTGATCGTAATGCCACTTGATGGCGAAGAACATGCACCCACCGAACACGAGAACCTTGAACGTAATGAAGACTACGGGCACCCAATCCATCTTTGAATACTTCCTGGTTATTACTTGACACTGTCTATCGTGATCGTAGCAAGCCAGGGGGTCGGGAGCGCTGGACATTTTGTCTCACTGATCAAGAACAAGGCGCGCTGAATCGTGAATGGCGCAGAACCGCCTGAAGCGGCCCACGAGTAATGATGAAAACTCACTCCGATTCTCCGTGTGCGCGCAAAACGCATGATTCAAGAAAAAGAGTGCTCCAACGGAGCACTCTTTTTTAAAGCGACACCTACTGGCTTTAAAAGGAGCAGAGCAGCCTTAACCTCCCTTCAAGACGATCAAATACTTTTTACGAATTTATTCGCGCATTTACGACTTTAATTACCCGGAATAAATATTCTGACTAATTAAATTCGTAAACAAGCCTCCAGCATTCATGCGGCTTTGCGCACCGCCTCAAGACTCTGCGGCC
This sequence comes from Acidovorax sp., assembly GCA_030150585.1. Classification (GTDB taxonomy): domain Bacteria; phylum Pseudomonadota; class Gammaproteobacteria; order Burkholderiales; family Burkholderiaceae_C; genus JASLFM01. The sequence continues at coordinate 16,858 of JASLFM010000531.1, read as the reverse complement.
AACCGAAAGTCGTAAACATCGCTGTGCACGATCCAACTGGTACCGGAGTCGAAAGCATGCACTGTCGCCACATGGCGGGGCAACGTCAAAGCGCAAGAACGCCCGGCTGTGCCGTTCTTCAACCGAAGAAGGGTACGCTCGGACGCGATGCACCCACACGACAGTCTCTCGACCTCTTTCATTACCGCCCCCCATGCCGTCTCCCGCCTGCGCGCTGAGCGCCTGGCGCGTAGCAGCAAGCCGTTTTTAGCGCGGGGCGGCCCCAAAGGTGATCGCTGCCCTGGCTGCCGCCTGGTGCCCAGCCACTGCCTGTGCGGTGTCCGACCTGTGGTTCCTACACGCGCAGGGGTGTGCTTGTTGATGGCCGATATTGAGCCCCTCAAGCCAAGCAATACTGGCTGGCTGATTGCTGACGTGGTGCCCGATACCTTTGCCTTTGGCTGGGCGCGTACCGAAGTGGCCCCCGGGTTGTTGGCGCTGCTGGCCGACCCGCAGTGGGAGCCACTGGTGGTGTTCCCGGGCGAGTTCGCACAGACCGAGCGGGTGGTGACGACGGTGAGCGCCTGCGCACCAGACGGTCTGGCCACTGCCAAGCGCCCTTTGTTGGTGCTGCTGGATGCCACATGGCCCGAGGCACGCAAGATGTTCCGCAAAAGCCCTTATCTGAACCACTTGCCTGTTTTGAGTCTGGCGCCCGAGCAGGTGTCACGCTATGTGCTGCGCCACTCCAGGCGTGGCGACCACTTCTGTACCGCTGAGGTGGCCGCACTGTGCCTGGAATTGACGGGTGACTCCCATGCCGCGCTGACGCTGGATGCCTATCTGGACGTGTTCAGCCACCACTACCTGCAGGCGAAACACCAGTTGCCAACGCAGTGGGAGGGGGATGCACACCAGCGCCTGCGGGCTCTGGCACGAGAGGTGGAAGCCTTAGCGGTTTGTTCTTCCTGAGAAAGCGGTACCAAAATACCAAGCCGACGCGCTGCCCCAGCTCTCACCTAACACCTGCGCCAGACGCAACACCAAGTCCACCGCATCTTCCTGCGAGTCAGGCGGGTATTTGTATGTGCGCAAGATCCGCTTGACCATCAGGCGCAGCTTGGCGCGCACGCCTGAGGCGGTCATTCATGACCACTCAGATGAGTTTCCGCTTCTACCGATACCGGATACACGATCGTTCCATCAAGAATTCAGGCGTCGGCGGCCCGATTCATGTCCGCAGCCAGCACGGCCAATGCCGTAAAAGCCACGACCCCCAGCGCGCCGGAGAGCCACAGCGCTCCACCGCCCCAGCGTTCTACAGCCAGCCCAAACAGGAATGGTGCCCCCGCCTGGACGATGCGGGCGGGCACCATCAAAAACCCTTGCCGCTGCCCGTAGCCCTGGGCCCCGAAGATCAGCAGTGGCAGCGTACCGATGGCAATGGTCAGAATCCCGTTACCCAGCCCATGGAGGACCGCAAAAGCCGGAGCCGCGTAGCTGCCCACCAGCACCAGCAGCACGAAGCCCAGCGGATGCGCCAGCGTTGCCAACCGCGCCGACAGCAGTGGGTGCGCCCGCTTGAGCACGGTGAATTCGATCAAGCGCCCCGCGACCTGGGCAGGACCGACCAGTGCCGCGATACCAATGGCGGCAGCCAAAGCCACGCCTGACGCCTGCAGAACCTGGGGCAGATGCGCCGCCATGGCCGTGCTGATGAACCACGCAATGGCAAACACACTGGCCATGACCGAAGCCGCCCGGCGCTGCTGTGCTGGGGCCAGACGTGCTGTGGGTTCAGGCTGGTGGATCTTTGCGGGAGCGGCTTGTGCACTATCTGGGGCCACCTTGGGCAGCATGGCGTTCAGCGGCAGCCCGATGAACAGGTGCAGCGCGGCCCACACCAGGCACGCCCCCCGCCAACCAAACGTCGTCTCCAGAGAGGCCGTGAGCGGCCAGCCAATGGTGCTCGCAAAGCCCGCCAGCAAGGTGATCCCCGTGATCGCCCGCCGAGCCTCGCTTCCATGCAGGCGAACCACCGTGGCGAACGCCGCTTCGTAGAGCCCGCTGCCCATGGCCAGACCCAGCACGGCCCAGGCCGCAAAGATGTGAAATGGTTGGGATGCCTGGCTTAACGCCACAAGGCCCACGGCGAACACCAGATTGCTGGCGATCAGCACTGGACGCCCGCCGACACGGTCAATGGCACGCCCCGCCCAGGGTCCGATCGCCGCAGAGAACAGCAGTGCCATCGAGAACGCCCCGAACACCGCCGATGCGGACATACCCACGTCCTGGCCTATGGTCCCTGCCAGTACGGCCGGCAGGTAATACGACGATGCCCAGGCCAGCGTCTGGGCGACGCCGAGCATCAGCGTGGTGGTCGTTCTACTTTGCACGCACGGCGCCCGCGTCGTACCAGCCCTTGGACGCGTTCACGACCTTGACCACCAGCAGCATCACGGGCACCTCGATGAGGACGCCGACCACGGTAGCGAGCGCCGCTCCGGACTCAAAGCCAAACAGGCTGATAGCGGTGGCCACGGCCAGCTCAAAGAAGTTGGATGCGCCAATCAATGCGGACGGACATGCGACGGCATGCTTCTCGCCCGCGGCACGGTTGAGCCCATAGGCCAGCGCCGAGTTAAAAAACACCTGGATCAGGATGGGCACGGCCAGCAGCGCGATGACCAGTGGCTGGCGCAGGATGGCTTCTCCCTGGAACGCGAACAACAGCACCAGCGTGAGCAGCAGTGCGGCAATGGACCAGGGCCCAATGCGCTGCAGCGCAGCATCGAACGTGGCCTGCCCCCGTGCCAGCAAGGCCCGACGCCACCCCTGGGCCAGCACCACCGGAATGATGATGTACAGCACCACCGACGTGAGCAGCGTGTCCCAGGGCACCGTGATGGCTGACAGGCCCAGCAGGAAGGCCACGAGCGGGGCGAACGCCACGATCATGATGCTGTCGTTCAATGCGACCTGGGACAGCGTGAACAGCGGATCGCCCCCGGTCAGGCGGCTCCACACAAACACCATGGCCGTGCAGGGCGCGGCGGCCAACAGGATCAATCCAGCGATGTAGCTATCGAGTTGGTCTGCCGGCAGGTACGGCGCAAACCACTGGCGGATGAACAGCCAGCCCAGGAAGGCCATGGAGAACGGCTTGACCAGCCAGTTCACGAACAGCGTGACTCCGATGCCGCGCATGTGGTGGCGCACCTCGCCCAGCGCGGCGAAGTCCACCTTGAGCAGCATGGGGATGATCATGACCCAGATGAGCAGGCCCACGGGCAGGTTCACGCGGGCGACTTCCCATGCACCAATCGTCCGGGCCGCGCCAGGGAATACCTGGCCCAACCCGATCCCCACCACGATGCACAACACTACCCATACCGTGAGATAGCGCTCGAACACGCTCATACTGGATTTCTGCATCGCGCCCTCAGTTAGCAACCAGTTGTCGGGCAGTGGTTTGCAGCGTTGTCTTGGCGAGCTTCTCCTCGGGCAGGCGCACCAGCAGTTCAAGGCGACGCTTCATGGCGTGCAGCGTCTGGCGGAAGGCTTCGAGCTTCTGGGCGTCCGTGCCTTCGCCCTCGCTGGGGTCTGCATAACCCCAGTGGGCCGTGGCGGGATGGCCTGGCCAGATGGGACACACCTCGCCCGCCGCGTTGTCGCAGACGGTGATGATCAGGTCCATCTGGGGCGCGCCGGGGGCGGCGAACTCATCCCAGCTCTTGCTGCGCAGACCTTCGGTAGAAATCCCGGCGTTGTGCAGCACCTGCAGGCCCAAGGGGTTGGGTTGCTGGTTGTCACGGGGACTGCTACCGGCAGAGTAGGCCTTGAAGCGGCCTTGTCCCATGTGATTGAGCAGGGCTTCGGCCAGGATGCTGCGCGCGGAGTTGTGCGTGCACAGGAACAGAACATTCAAAAGTGGGCGGCTATCGCTCATCGAGGACTCCTGCTCAGCAGCATTTGTTGGGGTTGTTTGCCGTGGGGCCGCAGCAAGCCGCCTTGCCGGTCTCGGGGGCAGAGGAAGCACCTGTGGGACAGCAAGCCACCGCTGAAGCCGCCTCAGCCGTCCCGGCTGCTTCGTTGAACAGCGGAATGTGGCCCAGCGTGTGAAAGTGCTCCCAGGCCACGCCCTGCGGATCGGTCACCCAATGTTTCTCGCTGCGGGCATAGCAGCAGGTGGTGGTGCCTTCATCGAGCAGCGCCATGTCAGCGAACTGCGCACGGCCCTTGAGTTCCGCCAGCTCCTTCGCGTCATCCACCTGAAAACCCAGATGGTCCAGGCCCGGCTTGTGGCCACGGGTGGAGATGGCGAAGTTCACCCGGGGGTCTTCGAGCATCCACTTGGCGTAGTCCTTCTCGACGCGCGCGGGCTGGGCGGCGAACAGCTTGGAGTAGAAGGCGATGCTCTGGTCGAGATCGCTAACATGCATGTGGACATGGAATCGCTTCATGGTGGCTTCCTTTCAGCAGTTGCAGGAGGTGGCTTGGTCGGTGAGGCAGGCAGAACCCTGGCAGCAGTTCTCGGTCATGTAGGCAAGCAGTGCATTCATGTTCTGGAACGAAGCGCGGTAGACCAGGTTGCGGCCCTGGCGCTCTTGAGTCACCAGCTCGGCATGCGTCAGCTCCTTGAGGTGGAACGATAGGGTGTTGGGTGCAATGCCCAGCTGCTCTGAGATGGCGGTGGGCGTGCGGCCTTCCTGGCCTGCAACGACAAGGGCGCGAAAGACGCGCAGGCGCAACTCCTGAGCCAGGGCTGCGAGGGCTCGGATGACGTCTGGTTCGTTCATTTTTCAATAATACAAGAATTATTGAATTATTGTTTTGGCAGATCACCCTGCGATCAGTACTTCAATGCTGGCTCAGCGCAATGCATGCAAGCTGTCGCAGCACGGGACTCTTCTTCGGAAGGTGTGCATATCGGCCACGCTGCTCCGCTTGATGTCCTCTCGCGGAACCGAAGCAGCCCCGCAGGGTTTCTCACGACGCCCATGTACACCAGAGCAAGGCTCGAAGACACGGTCCACGCCACGAACCCGGTGTGTGTTCAATACCGCGTTCGAGGACCGCCCGCAAAACCACGCGCGGACAGCGAAGGCCGGGGCGATTGAATTAGGTCCCGGTGGCCGATCTGTCCTGAATGAACACCTGCGCCATCAGGTCCAGGTAGTGCTGCAGCGGTGGTGTCACGTGGCCGGGCACCTTGGCCATGTCGTCATAGCGACGCAAGCGGATGGCCTCCTCCACGAAAGGCTGCGCCACAAACCGCTCGCAATCCATCATTCCGAACGGCCCGCCCTGCAGCTCCAGGCTGTGCTGCGACGCGGGCGAGAGCGTGGCCCAATAGTCCGCATCCACCGCGCACAGATAGCGCTTGGCGTCCACATGCATGCGGATGGGCTCCAGCACGGCATCGGGCAGCACGCCGCGCAGGAACGGCAGGGCCACGTACTGGTGCAGATCGTCATGGCGCGGAGCACGCGCCTCGTGCTCGGCCGCTGCGGGCACGAGCAGGTGGCCCAAGTCGTGCAACAGGGCGGCCACCACGGTGGCGGGTGTCTCGCCGGCCTGCTCGGCCAGGTGCGCGCACTGCAGCGCATGGTCAAGCTGGCTCACGGCCTCGCGGCCGTACTGCCTGTGGCCAGGTCCGGTGAGCAACAGGGCGATGTCGTGCTGGGACAGTGCCATAAAAGCTCCTCAGACCATCGCCTTGCGGATGCGGGCGGAAACCAGGTCGATCACGCTCACGGTGACGACGATGATGAGCATCACCGCGCAGGTCTCGGCGTACTGGAAACCGCGGATGATCTCCCACAGCACCACGCCGATGCCTCCGGCCCCCACCATGCCCACCACGGAGGCCGAGCGCACATTGGCTTCGAAGCGGTAGAGCGTGTAAGAGATCCACAGCGGAATCACCTGGGGGATCACGCCGTAGATGATTTCGTGCAGCGCGCTCGCGCCGGTGGATCGGATGCCCTCCACGGGCTGCGGGTCGATGGCTTCCACGGCTTCGGAGAACAGCTTGGCCAGCGTGCCCGAAGTGTGAATCCACAGTGCCAGCACGCCGGCGAACGGCCCCAGGCCCACGGCCACCACGAAGAGCATGGCGAATACCATCTCGTTGATGGCGCGGAAGGCGTCGAGCACGCGGCGCACCGGCTGGTTCACCCACCAGGGCGCGATGTTGGACGAGGCCAGCAACGCCAGCGGGATGGCGGTGACCACCGCGAGCGCGGTGCCCCACAGCGCGATCTGCAGCGTGACCAGCATCTCCTGCACGTAGATGCGCCACTGCGAGAAATTGGGCGGGAAGAACTCGGCCACATAGCGTGCCATGTTGCCCGAGTCATTGATAAGGTCGAGCGGGCGCATGTCCGCGCCCTTCCACGACGCGGCCAGCAGCACCAGCAAGATGCCCCATGACAGATACCAGGCCAGGCTGCGCTTGGGTGCAGTGCTGCTGGCCAGGGATGCGAGCGAAGGGTTCAGTGTGGAAGACATGGTGGTACTGCCAGCCGAGTGCATGTTGGTGGCGTGCCTCTTACTTCAGCGCAGCCAATTGCTGGTCGATCTCGGCCAAGCGGGTCTTCTTGTCGGCATCGGTCAGAGTGGTGTCGCCTTCGATCTTGTTGCGCTTGCCGAACAGGTCGAGCTGGCGGATGGGCGTGAGCTGCGCGTTGGTCGAGGGCTTGAAGCCCGAGAGCTTGGAAATCTTCATCACGATCTCTTTCTCGCGCGCATCGGTCTTGGCGTAGTTGTAGAAGAAGTCCTTGATCTTGGCTTTCAGGGGCTCGGGCAGGTCCTTGCGGATCACCATGGGATCGAGCGGGATCAGCGGCGAGGTCCAGACGATCTTGATGTCCTTGAACTTTTCAGGCTGACGCTCCTTGAACTTTTCGAGGTTTTCGCTGTTGTTGGTGGCCACATCCACCTGCTTATTGGCCACGGCCAGGGCATTGGTCTCATGGTTGGCACTGCGCGTGACCTTGAAATGCGTCTTCGGGTCGATCTTGTTCTGCGCAAAGGCGTAATAGCCGGGAACCAGGAAGCCCGAGGTGGAGTTGGGGTCACCGTTGCCAAAGCTCAGCGACTTGCCGTTCTTGAGCACATCGTCCAGCGTGCTGTAGGGGCTGTCCTTGTGCACGATCAGGTGCGAGTAGTAGCCCTGTGTTCCATCGGCGTTCACCATCTGCGCGAACACCTCGCCATTGGCGCGGTCCACGGCTTCCATGGCGGACTTGTTGCCCAGCCACGCCACCTGCATCTTGTTGAAGCGCATGGCCTCAATGAGGCCCGCATAGTCGGATGCGAAGAAGGCGTTGATCTTCAGGCCCGTCTGCTTGGCCATGTCATCCAGCAGGGGCTGCCAGTCGGCCTTGAGGTTTTGCGAGGCCTCGGTCGAGATCATGCCGAAGTTGATTTCCTGGGCGAAAGCGCCCGTTGTCATGCCCAGGCCGATGGCCAGGGTCGCGCACAGTTTCTTGAACATGGATAGCTCCTGTGAAGGGGAGAATGGAAAGAAGGGATGCGAAAGCCGCAGGAAAGACGGACGGGGAGCGCAGCTCAGGCCGCCTGGGCCAGCGGCTGTGCCCAGCCGTTGGCGGGCTGCTGCACCGGCACGGTCACCGGGGCCAATGGCAAGGTGGCGCCCAGGATCTCGTCGGCCTGCACGCCATAGAGTTCGCGCAGCAGCGCGGGCGTGAGGGCGGCCGAGGGACCGTCGTACACCACGCGGCCCTGGTGCAGCGCGATCACACGCGGGCAGTATTTGATGGCCACGTCGACCTGGTGCAGCGAGACGATGACGGTGCAGCCGTCCTCGCGGTTGATGCGGGCCAGGATGTCCATGACCTTGCGCGAGGACTCGGGGTCCAGCGAAGCGATGGGTTCGTCGGCCAGCACCACCTTGGCGCCCTGCACCAGGGTGCGTGCAATGGCTGCGCGCTGCTGCTGCCCGCCCGACAGGGTGGAGGCGCGCTGTGCGTGGCAGTCGGCAATGCCCACGCGGGCCAGGGCTTCCAGCGCCAAGGCGCGCTCGTGCGGCCGGAACACGCGCAGCCAGGCTCGCCACTGGGGCGTGCGGTGCAGCATCCCCACCAGCACGTTCATCATCACGGACAGGCGATCGACCAGGTTGAACTGCTGAAACACGAAACCCACCTGTGAACGCACCTTGCGGATGTCGCGGTGGATGCGCCCGCCCTGCTGCACGCAGCGGCCGTCCACCTCGATCAGCGAGCGGCTGTTGCCATCGGCCACGACCAGGCCGGCAGCGTGGCGCAGCAGTGTGGATTTGCCCGAACCGGAAGCGCCGATCAAGGCCACCATCTCGCCGGCCTGCACCGTGAGGTCGATGTCGCGCAGCGCATGCTTGCCGTTGGCGAAATGCTTGTTCAGTTGCTCGATACGCAGGGCTATGGGCATGGTGGGCTCCAAGTCGTCTATACAAATGCAGTGTGAAAGCGCGCCGTGACAGTGCTTTGACAGTTGTGGGAAATTTGAATGTCAACGCGCGCTCAGAGCACGCGCTGCCCTTCGCGCCACACACCGCGCACCACGGCCTGCTGCGCCCCATCGGGCAGATCCACCATGTGCACCTGGATCAGGTCGGCGCGCAGGCCCGGGGCCAGCTCGCCCCGGTCCGCCATGCCAGAAGCGCGCGCCGGGTTGCGCGTGACGGTGGCCACCGCCTCGGGCAGCGTGAGGATGCCCTCGTGCACCAGGCGCATCACGGCACTCAATAGGCTGCCGGGCACATAGTCGGACGAGAGGATGTCGAGCAGGCCCTGGCGCGCCAGGTCGGCCGCCGCCACGTTGCCCGAGTGCGAGCCGCCGCGCACCACGTTGGGCCCGCCCATCACGGTGAGCAGGCCGCGCGCGTGCGCCGCCTGGGCCGCCGCCAGCGTGGTCGGGAACTCGGACATGCCAGCGCCCTCGGCATGGGCCTGCTCCACGTGGGCCACCGTGGTGTCGTCGTGGCTGGCCAGGGCGATGCCATGGGTGCGGCAGTAGTCCACGAAGTAGGCGCGGTGCGGCTCGGCGTACTGCGCCTGCAGGGTGGCTGCATGCTGCACCTGGCGCTCGAACTTCTCGCTGCTCCAGCCCTTCTTGCCGGTGTAGTAGGTGCGCGCCTGCTCGATGTTCTCCCACTGGCGCTGGCCCGGGGTGTGGTCCATGAGCGAGATCAGCGACAGGCGCGGGTGCCCGTGGAAGGGGCTGAACAGGTCGATGGTGTTGGGCGCCGGCAGTTCGCAGCGCACATGCAGGTGGTGATCGGCGCGCAGCAAGTTGCGCTCGGTGCAGGTGTCGATGGTGTCGAGCACCCGGTTCCAGGCGCTGCCGCGCAGGCTGTCCACGTCGGCCTCGCCCACGCCCAGCGCGTCGAGCACGGTGGTGATGCCGGCGGCGGCGATCTCGGCGTCGTGCGCGAGCAGCGCCGGCATCTCGGCCCACTGTACCTTGGGCCGGGGCATGAGGTGGCGCTCGAAATTGTCGGTGTGCACCTCCACCAGGCCGGGCAGCAGGTAGTCGCCGCCCAGGTCGATTCCCTGCAGCGCGGCGGTGCCGCCCGATGCCAGGGCGGCAATGCGCCCGTCCTGCACCGAGAGCGAGCCGTGCACGACCTCGCCGGGAAGCACCATGCGTGCGTTGTGGAAAACGGCCGCGCTCATGCCGCCACCCCGCGGAAGTCGGCCACGTTCACGCGGCGCGTGGCCACGGCGGCGCCCACGTGCGCGTCGTGGAAGATGCCGACCAGCGCGGCGCCGCGCGCCACCGCCTCGCGGATGAGACCGATCACGGTGTCGGTGTTGGCCGCGTCCAGCGATGCAGTCGGCTCGTCGAGCAACAGCAGGGGCTTGGGCTTGATCATGTTGCGGGCGATGTTGATGCGCTGCTGCTCCCCGCCCGAGAAGGTGGCAGGCGGCAGGTGCCACAGGCGCTCAGGGATGCGCAGGCGTGTGAGCCACTCGCGCGCGGTGTCGCGCGCTGCCTCCAGGGCGGCTTCGTCGTTGCCCGCATCCTCGGCCAGGGGTTCGGCCACCACGTCGAGCGCGCCCACGCGGGGGATCACGCGCAGGAACTGGCTCACGTAGCCCACGGTGTCGCGGCGCAGCTGCACCAGGTCGCGCGGCGTGGCCTGGGTCACGTCCACCGCAGGGCCGGCGGCGGGCTGTATGGTGATGCTGCCTGCGTTGGCGCGGTAGTTGGCATAGACCATCTTGAGCAGCGTGCTCTTGCCCATGCCCGAGGGGCCATCAAGCACCACGCACTCGCCCGCGCCGACCGTGAGGTCCACGTGACCGAGCACGGGCAGCTCGATGCCGTTCTGGTGGTGCAGGGTGAAGCGCTTGGCCACCCCTTTGAGCTGGAGGATAGGGACTTGCGGTGTGGTCATGGTTGCAGTACCGAGGAAACGAGGAGCTGGGTGTAGGGGTGCTGGGGATCGTCGAGCACCTGGTCGGTGAGGCCGGACTCGACCACGCGGCCGCGCTGCATCACCACCATGCGATGCGCCAGCAGGCGGGCCACGGCCAGGTCGTGCGTGACGACGATGGCCGCCAGCTGCATCTGCCGCGTGAGCTGGCGCAGCAAGTCCAGCAGGCGCGCCTGCACCGAGACGTCCAGGCCCGAGGTGGGCTCGTCCATGAACACCAGGCGCGGCCGGGTGACCAGGTTGCGGGCGATCTGCAGGCGCTGGCGCATGCCGCCGGAGAAGGCGCGCGGCGCATCGTCGATGCGCGCGGCGTCGATCTCCACGCGCTGCAGCCATTCGGTGGCGGTGGCGCGCAGGCGGCCGTAGTGGCGCTCGCCCAGGCCCATGAGGCGCTCGCCCACGTTGGCACCGGCCGAGACATCCATGCGCAGGCCATCGGCCGCGTTCTGGTGCACGAAGCCCCAGTCGGTGCGCGCCAGCAGGCGCTGCTGCGCCTCGCTCATGGCGAGCACATCCTGCAGGCTGCCGTCGCGCCCCAGGAACTGCACGCTGCCCGCATCGGGCCGGCTGCGCGCGGCCACGGCATTGAGCAAGGTGGATTTGCCCGAGCCAGATTCGCCGACCACGGCCAGCACCTCGCCGGGCCACAGGTCGAACGAGGCATCCTGCAGCGCCACGCGCTGGCCGTAGCGCTTGCTGATGCCGCGCACGCTGAGCAGAGGGGTGGGGGAGGAAAGGGTGGCGTCCATATCAGGGTTCCATCGAGAAGCTCAGGCCGTGCTGCGCAAAGCCCAGGGATGCGTAGAAGGCATGCGCATCGGTGCGCTTGCGGTGGGACGAGAGCGCCAGCTTGTAGCAACCGGCCTCGCGCGCCTGCTGCACGGCGTGGGCCATCATCTGGCGGCCGATGCCCTGGCCCTTGCGGTCGGCGGCGACCACCACGTCCTCGACAATGGCCGAAGGCGCGCCCCGGTGGGCCAGGTTGTGCATGACCAGAAGGGCATAGGTGCCGATAACGTCCGCGCCGGGCGCCGCACTCTCGCAGGCCACCCACAGTCGGTAGCTCGGGTAGGCGCGGAACTGGGCCAGCACGGCCTTGGCCTCCTCGAGCGTGAGCACGTGCTCGGGGCTGTCCTCGATACCCTGGTACAGGGCCAGCACCTGGTCCAGGTCGGCCTCTGTGGCCTCGCGCACAAACACCGTGCTCATGCGCCCTCTCCCTCAGGAGCCGCGGCCGCCTGGCGTTCCTGGCAGTAGTCGGAGTCGGAGCACACGTGCATGCGCGCGCCCTGGTCGTCGGTGATGACCTCGTCGAGGAAGCTGTCGGTGGCGCCGCACAGGGCACAGGCGCAATCCCAGCGCTGCACCTCGAAAGGGTGGTCCTCGAAACCCAGGCTCTCCACTGGCGTATAGGGCGGCACGGCATAGATGCGCTTTTCGCGGCCCGCACCGAACAGCTGCAGCGCGGGGTTCATGTGCATCTTGGGGTTGTCGAACTTGGGGATGGGCGACGGCGCCATCACATAGCGGCCGTTGACCAGCACCGGGTAGTCGTAAGTGGTGGCGATATGGCCGTAGCGCGCGATGTCTTCGTAGAGCTTGACGTGCATGAGCCCGTACTCGGCCAGGCCGTGCAGGGTGCGCGTCTCGGTCTCGCGCGGCTCCAGGCGTTGCATGGGCTCGGGCACCGGCACTTGGTAGACGAGGACCTGGCCCTCGGCCAGCGGCGTCTCGGGGATGCGGTGGCGTGTCTGGATCAGCGTGGCCTCGGTGGTGCGCGTGGTGGTGGCCACGCCCGTGGTGCGCTCGAAGAAGCGGCGGATGTTGACGGCGTTGACGGTGTCGTCCGAGCCCTGGTCGATGACCTTGAGGCAATCCTCCGGCCCGATGATGGCGGCCGTGACCTGGATGCCGCCCGTGCCCCAGCCATAGGGCAGCGGCATCTCACGCGAACCGAAGGGCACCTGGTAGCCGGGGATGGCCACGGCTTTAAGGATGGCGCGGCGGATCATGCGCTTGGTGCGCTCGTCCAGGTAGGCAAAGTTGAAGTGGCCGTCGGCGGGCGTGGCATCGGCGGGCAGGCCCAGCAGCGCGGGCTCGTGGGGCGCGTTCATGCGTCGTCTCCTGCAAGGGTTTCGTCCGAAGGGGTGGCCGTGGCGCGCATGCGGCGCACCAGCTCCAGCTCGGACTGGAAGTCCACGTAGTGCGGCAGCTTCAAGTGTTGAACGAAGCCCGAGGCTTCGAGGCTGTCGCTGTGCGAGAGCACGAATTCCTGCATCTGCGCGGGCGACTCCACCGCCTCGCCCAGTTCATCGGCGCGCAAGGCGCGGTCCACCAGGCTCATGGCCATGGCCTTGCGCTCGCTGTGGCCGAAGGCCAGGCCGTAGCCGCGCGTGAACTGCGGCGGCTCGCTCTTGCTGCCCGCGAACTGGTTGACCATCTCGCACTCGGTGATCTCCATGTCGCCGATGGAGATGGGAAAGCCCAGTTCCTCGGGCACGATCTCCACCGCCACGGTGCCCAGGCGCAGCTCGCCCACGAAAGGGTGCGAGTGCGCATAGCCGCGCTGCGTGGAATACGCCATCGCGAGCAGGAAGCCCTCGTCGCCACGCGCCAGGTTCTGCAGCCGCGTGGCGCGGTTGGCCGGGAAGCGCAGCGGCTCGCGCGTGAGGTCGGCCGGCGCCGGGTCGCCCGGGGGCACGGGGCGGGTTTCGATCAGCCCCTCCTGGTTGAGCAGGTCGATCACGCGCGGGGTGGCTGCGGGCGCATCTGCGACCGCCGCTGCCACAGCGGCGGTCGGTGCCTCGCCCTGCGCGAGCAGAGTGAAGTCGAGCAGGCGCTGGGTGTAGTCGTACGTAGGGCCCAGCACCTGGCCACCGGGCAGGTCCTTGAAGGTGGCGGAGATGCGCCGGGCAAGCTGCATGCGTGCCGTGTCCAGCGGCCGCGTGGTGCCCAGGCGTGGCAGCGTGGCGCGGTAGGCGCGCAGCAGAAAGATCGCCTCGACCAAGTCGCCAGCGGCCTGCTTGATGGCCAGGGCCGCAAGCTCGGGGTCGTAGACCGAGCCTTCGGTCATCACGCGGTCCACGGCGAGCTTGAGTTGGTCGCGGATCTGCGCCACCGAAAGTTCGGGTTCGGCGGTGTCGCCCCGGCGCTGCTCGGCGAGCAGGCGGTAGCTGTTGAGGATGGCGGTTTCCCCGCCCTTGACGGCAACGTACATGGTTTCAGGCCTCCACGGTGGCGCAATCGATGCGGGTGGTGCGGGGCAGGCCGGCGATGTGCGTGGCGGTCGCCAGCACCAGGTCCACCCCGCGCGGAAAGGCGCCGTGGTTCTCGGCCCACTGGTGTTCGAAGTCCTCCGGCAGGCCGGTGACGCGCAGGTGCTGCGCAGCCTGGATGCCGGGGCCGGTCAGACGCCAGGCACCCACGCCTTCCACGGCCGGGGCCAGCACCTCCACGTCGACCACGCAGGTGGCGGACTGGTCGGGGTACTCATCGCTTCCGCACTGCAGGCGAGCGAGGGCGGGCATGTCATCGCCCGCGGCCACCCAGGCAAAGCGCGCCTGTTCAGGCGCATCCACCAGCACGCAGCCGGTATGAAAGCGCAGCCATGTGCCGGCCTGGCTGGCCGCCAGGGTGGGCGAGAGCCACAGCGTGCATTCGCTGTCGAGCAGGGCCAGCAGCACGGCGGCCGATGCGGCGCACCCGGCGGAGGGCACCTCGGCGTCATGGGCGATGGCGACCGGGCAACCCGGTTGCGACAGCGCCTGCAGCACCGAACGGAACACGCCCTGGCTTCCCAGGGCCTCATGGGAGAAACCCGCACCCAAAGCGGACAAATGGGTGTCGGGGGTGGTAGGGGTGGAGCTCATTCCTGGTCCTCGCCATCGTCGTTGTCGGCGCCGCTTTCGCGGGCCACGGTGAAGAAATCCACCCGGGTACTGGCGGCCCGCGCCTGGCGCTCGGCCTGCACCTGGGCCAGATGGCGGCGGATGGGGTCGAGCAGGCCGGCATCGAGCGCGGCCTCGTGCGCGGGGTCCTGCAGCAGCGCATCGGCCAGAGCGGCGAGCCGCACCTGGCGGTGCGAGCGGCCCAGCACATAGGCCACGCCGACCTTGGGGTCACCATCGTCCGATGGCTGCACGCGCAATGCGCAGCGGGTCACCGTGACCTCGCCCAGGTTGAAGCGCTCGCCCGTGCCACCGGCGCGGCCCTGCACCATCATCAGCCCGGTTTCGGGGGCACGCAGCCAGCGCGTGGGCAGTGCGGCGTGGCCCTGCAGCGCGGACTCCAGCAGGTCGATGGGCGAGCGGGCCAGCAGCGCCATCCAGTGCGCCCGCGAGAGCGGACGGCCCGGCCCGGGGTTGTCAAAGGCTTGAAACATGGAAGTGGTACTCTCGAAGTTGTATAGACAAATCGAACAACTGACGCCAGCTTAGACAGCGCGCATGTAGGTTTCATGACAGCCAGCACTTCCACCTTTCCCGAGTCGCCCCCCGCTCCTCGCCCGGCGCGCGACAGCTTCTGGACACGCATCGCCGCCGAACTGGCCGAGGCCATCGGCAGCGGCATTTACTCCCCGGGCCAGCGCCTGCCTTCGGAACACGCGCTGGCCGAGCAGTTCGGCGTGAACCGCCACACCATCCGCCGTTCGCTGGCCAGCCTGTGCAGCCAGGGGCTGGTGCGCATCACGCATGGCAGTGGCACGTACGTAGAGGATTTCGCGGTGGACCTGGCGTTGGGCAAGCGCGTGCGCCACCAGCAGGGCCTGGCCCAGGCGGGCCTGCGCGGCAGCCTGGTGGTGTTGCGAGAGCAGACGGTGCGCGCCACGGCCGCCCTGGCCAAGGCGCTGCAAGTGCCCGCCCGCAGCCCACTGCTGGCGCTGCGCGTGGTCGGGCAGGCCGAAGGCCAGCCGCTGCATGTGAGCGAGCGCTACTTTCCCCTGCCCCGCTTCGCGGGCCTGGCCGCCGTTGTGCGCGAAACCGGCTCCATCACCGCAGGCTTCACCGCGCACGGCGTGGCCGACTACACCCGGCGCGAGAGCCGCATCACCGCAGAGTTGCCCGACGCCACCGTGGCGGCCGAGCTGCGCCAGCCTGTGACGCGCCCCGTGCTGCTGGTCGAGAGCCTGAACGTAGACCTCAACGGCACGCCCATCGAATGGGCCCGCGCCTGGTTCGCGGGCGACCGCGTCAAGCTCACGGTCACCCATGATGAATAACGCCCCCCCCACCGCCCACCGCTATGCGGTGTACTTCGCACCCCACCCCGGTACGCTGGCCTGGCTGGCCGGCAGCCACTGGCTGGGCCGCTGCGCCGCCCAGCTGCAGCCCATGCAGCAACTGGACATCCACGGCGTGGCCCGGGAAGACCTCGAACGCCTGACTGCGGCACCGCGCCGCTACGGCTGGCATGCCACGCTCAAGGCACCGTTCGCGCTGGCGCCCGGTGTGGAGTGGCTCACGCTGCACCATGCCGTGCAGACCTTGGCGCACAGCCTGCGCCCCTTCAGCATGCCCCCCATGCAGGTGCAGCGCATCGACGATTTCCTTGCGCTGGTGCCCATGGCCGGGCATCCGGCCCATAGCGACATCAACGCCGCGGCCGCAGCCTGCGTGACCCAGTTGCAGCCGCTGGCCGCCCCCTCGTCGGAACGCGACCTGGCCCGCCGGCGCGCCGCCGGCCTCACGCCCCGCCAGGACGAACTGCTGCAGCAGTGGGGCTACCCGTTCGTGCTGGATGAGTTCCGCTTCCACATGTCGCTGACCGGCTCGCTCACAGGTGCCGATGCAGACACCGTGGCGCTGGTACTCGATGCGGCCGAACAGTTCTTCGCCGACCTGCCGCCGCTGCGTTTCAACAGCCTGGCCCTGTTTGCCGAGCCCACGCCGGGCGCCGACTTCGTGCTGCTGGACCACCTGGAGCTGGGATCATGAGCACGGCCCGGCTGCTGTACTTCATGGGCCCCTCGGGGGCAGGCAAGGACAGCCTGCTCGACTGGCTGCGCCAGCACCTGCCCCCAGGGCTGCCCGTGCAATGGGCACGCCGCACCATCAGCCGCCCTGTAGCGCCCGAAGGCGAGGCCTATGAAAGCACCACACCCGACGACCATGCCGCCTTGCGTGCCGCCGATGCGTTTGCCCTGCACTGGGAGGCCAATGGCCTGGCCTACGGCGTGCGCCACGGCGAGATGGCGCCTCTAGCCAAGGGCCGCTGGCTGATGGTGAACGGATCGCGCGCCTACTTGGCCGAGGCGCTGCAGCACTATCCGGCCCTGGTGGCCGTGCACATCACGGCCAGCCCCGCAGTGCTGCGCCAGCGCATTCTGTCGCGCGGGCGCGAAAGCGCGGAGCAGGTGGAGCAGCGCGTGCAGCGCGCGCTGCAGTTCCAGGCACCGATGGGCGCAGCCACCATCGAGGTGCGCAACGATGG
>JASLFM010000530.1 GCA_030150585.1 Acidovorax sp. | reverse complement strand
CTTGAGGAAGTCGGGGTCGATGTCGAGCTTGGCATTGAGGTTGAAGCCGCGCAGGTCCAGCACTTCCTTGAGCGGCACCTCGCCAAAATGCACGGCCTGGATTGGCGCGCGCGGGTTCATGTGCTTGAGGCGGTGGATCAGGGCGTCCTTCTCGGCCTCACTCACAAGATCGGTCTTGGACAGGAAAATCTGGTCGGCGAAGCCCACCTGGCGGCGCGCCTCCTGGCGGTCGTTGAGCTGCTGGGCCGCGTGCTTGGCGTCCACGAGCGTGATGATGGAGTCGATGAGGTAGGTCTCGGCGATTTCCTCATCCATGAAAAAGGTCTGCGCCACCGGGCCGGGGTCGGCCAGGCCCGTGGTTTCGATGATCACGCGCTCGAAGTCGAGCAGGCCCTTGCGGCGCTTGGCGGCCAGCAGCTGCAGCGTCTCGCGCAGGTCCTCGCGGATCGTGCAGCAGATGCAGCCGTTGCTCATCTGCACGATCTGTTCCTGGGACTCGGTCACGAGGATGTCGTTGTCGATGTTCTCTTCGCCGAACTCGTTCTCGATCACGGCGATCTTCTGGCCATGGGTTTCGCTGAGCACGCGCTTGAGCAAGGTGGTCTTGCCGGAGCCCAGGAAGCCGGTGAGGATGGTGGTGGGGATCAGGGACATGGGAAGATTTCCGTCAGGGGCCAACGCGAAGCGGCGGTCTCGCCGACCGCCGCACAACCAATCACGGGCAGTGTACCGAGCCTGTCAAGACCCGATTGCCCAGCGCACTTTCTCAGCCCTTGCGCATCACCGCCAGGCCCTTGAGGTACTCGCCCTCGGGGAATTCGAGCGTCATCGGGTGGTCGGGCGCGCCCGCGAGCCGGTCGAGGATGTAGCCGTCCACGCCCGCGTCGGCCCCGGCCGAGGCCACGATCTTGTGGAACAGGTCGGCGCTGATGCCGCCGGAGCACGAGAAGGTGAACAGCATGCCTCCGGGCTCCAGCAATTGCAGCGCGAGCCGGTTGATGTCCTTGTAGGCGCGCGCGGCACGCTCCGCATGGGCCGCCGTGGGGGCGAACTTGGGCGGATCGAGCACGATGGCGTCGAAGCGGCGGCCCTCTTGCAGGAAGCGGCGCAGCGAGGCGTTCACATCGGCGTCGAGGAACTCGGCCCGGCCGGCATCGAAGCCGTTGAGGGCCACGTGGGCGCGCGCCCGCTCGAGCGCCGGCCCCGAGGAGTCGATGGACGTGACGTGCGCCGCGCCGCCCGCGAGCGCCGCTACCGAGAAGCCGCCCGTGTAGCAATAGCAGTTGAGCACGCGCTGGAAGCCCAGGCGCCGCGCGTACTGGGCGAAGCGCAGGCGGCTGTCGCGCTGGTCGAGGTAGAAGCCGGTTTTGTGGCCTTCGGCGATGTCCAGCGTGAGCCGCCAGTCGTGCTCGCGGATCGTCAGTTCGGTCGGGCCCTCGCCGCGCAGCCAGCCCGTGGCGGGCGCAAGCCCTTCGAGCTGGCGCACGCTCGCATCGGAGCGCTCGTAGAGCCGGGCGAGTCCCGTTTTTTCGAGCAGCGCGTCGGCGATCACGCCCTTCCAGCGCTCGGTGCCCGCACTCGTGAACTGCGCCACGAGGGTGTCGCCGTAGCGGTCCACGATCAGGCCCGGCAGGCCGTCGGACTCGCCGTGCACCAGGCGCATCCCGTCGCTCTGGATGTCGAACCGGGCCCTGGCGCTTATGGCGCTTGCGCAAGCAGCTCCGAAAAATGAAGCATCGATGCGCTGCTTTTCGTCGAAGCTCCACGCCCGTGCGCGGATGCGCGACTGCGGGCTGAACGCGGCCCAGGCAAGGAACTGGCCCTCGTGGGACTCCACACGCACCGTCTCTCCGCTGTCACCGCCGCCCTTGGCAATGCTCGATTCGAAGATCCAGGGGTGGCGGCGCAGCAGCGAGCGCTCCTTGCCGGCGCGCAAACGTAAGGTTTTCATGCCGCTATTGTCGCGGCGAAGCCATGCCGTGCCAGTCAAGCAACAGTTACATCATTTGACAAACGTTTCCACGAAGCATGTTTCAATCACCAGTGATTACGAAAACATGAGGGGATAGGTAGGAGAGCATGAAACACCGTGCACGTGTCCTGGCGGGCGCCGCCGCAATCGCAGCCATGCTGCATGGCGGGTCGTGGGCGGCGCAGGACCTGACCCTGGGTGTCAGCGAAGGCACCTCGGGCGGACTGGACCATGCACAGGTGATCGCCAAGTACCAAGGCCTGGCCAACGCGATTGGCCAGAGCCTTGGCTACAAGGTGAACGTGGTGTTCGTACGCGAATTCAAGGCGCTCGAAGAAGGCATGAAGAGCGGCCGCTTCGACTTCATGATGGCGCGCCCCAGCGACTACCCTGCGCGCGGGTTGCGCGACTATGGCTACCGCTACGTGGCCAGCGCCAAGCCCGAAGGGCAGTGCCACGTCGTCGTGCCCCAGGACTCCCCGCTCAAGGCGCTGCCGGACCTCAAGGGCAAGCGCTTCGTGATGCCCGAGCAGGTCTCGTACATGAGCCGCTTCTGCCAGGCCGAACTGCGCGACCAGGGCATCGACGTCACCCATGAGAACGTGAAGTACGTGCGCGAACAGGGCGCGGTCGCGTTCTACCTGCAGAACCGCTTTGCCGACGTGGGGACGCTCGCCTCATACTCGGGCGCCGCGCGCCAGTGGGAGAAGGACGGGCACCGCGTGCTGCACAAGAGCGTGGCGCAGCCCTACTTCCCGCTCATCGCGCATGGCCGCTTCAGCGACCCGCAGATCGCCGCAGTGCAAAAGCAGCTGCTGTCCCTGGGTGCCGACAGCACCGGGCAGGAGGTGCTCAAGACCGTGGGGGTGCAGCAGTTCGACACGGGCACCGAGAAGCGCCTGCGCGACCTGCTGAAATGGCTGGGACAGTAGCCCGCCGCCCCGCCGCCACCGTTCGGTTCAGCGCCCGCTCATCCCTCCTCGCGCCGGTCCAGCAGCGAGGCCATGGCCGCGAGGTTGAGGTCCCCTACGAGCGCCCCGGCGAAGCCGCCCTCCGTGTCGCGGATCGGCACTGAAATCGTGAGGCAAAAGTCCTCCGAGGCGGTCGAGAGGTAGATCGCCGACACATACGGATGCCCCATGCTGCGCACCGCGGCGAAATACGGCTGTTGCGCGCGGTCGGTACCCGCGCCACCCGCGCGGATGCGCCCGTACATGGCAGGGTTGATCCAATTGGGGTACCGCTGGCGGCCCTCGGCGTCCAGTTCGAACAGCATTTCGAAGAACGGATAGGCCTTGAACACATGGTCCATGGCGTGCGGATCGCGTCCGCGCGGCTGGGCCAGCAGGTGTTCTAGCATCTGCAGTGCATGGGTCTCCCAGCCGCCCTGCTGTGACGACGGCGCGGCCTGGCGGTGCACCGCGGGGGATTCGGCCTCCACCACGAGTACGCTGCCCCATTGCGCCTTGCCCACCTTCTTGAGGTAGGCCGCACGCTCGGCGGCGGCCACGCTGTCTTGCAGCGTGCCCGTGGAACCATTGACCCAGGCGACCGAAATGCTCGCAATCGGGTGGTGGCTGCCGTCCTCGGTGGTGAAGTAGCCGCGCTCCACGTCGGACGCGTCGTAGAGATGGCGCGCAAGCGCGTGGAACTGCGCAATGACGCGCTGCAGCTGCTCCCGCACCTGGGGTTCATCGCGGTCCAGCAGCAGGATGAAATCATCGCCGCCGATGTGGCCCAGCAGCCGGTCGGGACGGCCCACGAAGGCATGGCGCAGGATTTCGGCCAGCGTGCGGATCATGGCATCGCCGCGGATGAAGCCGTAGCGGTCGTTGAACGACTTGAAATGGTCCAGGTCGATGTAGACCAGGTTCAGCCCGCCATGGCGCCGGCCGATGCGCATCTCGATCGCCTGGCGCAGCGAGGGGCCTGTCGGCAACTGCGAGAGCGGGTGCAGGCTCGCTCCGTGCTCCTGGCGCGAGAGGATGTGCGCCACGAGCACCATGGGCTCGACCACGCCCAGAAAATGGCCGTCCGCGCCGATCACGGTCCACGGATCGGACTCGCCCCGGTCCAGATAAAGCGAGCGCGCGAGCGCCGTGAGCGTGATGTCGTGCGAGAGCACGCGGCGCAGGGGCTGGCAGGCCGAGGCCAGGGTGCGCGCAGCGCGCGACAGTATGCGGCCGCGCGGCACCATGCCCACGGGCCGGTGTCCGTCGGTCACCACGGCCCAGGGCAGTGCCGGTGCGGCGCGGAAGTGCGCACGCACGGTGTCGATCGGCGTCTCGATCTCGAAGGCCACGCCAGGATCGATCACGTCGGTGATCTTGAAACGGTCACGGCGCTGCACGCGCCAGGCGTCGTCGGTCTCGGGCAGCGCCACGGCCTGCGCGAGAGGCACGGCCGCTGGCCGCGCGAACAGGTAGCCCTGCGCCAGGCGGATGCCCAGCCCCTGGCAGAAGGCCAGGTCCTCGGGGCGCTCCAGCCCCTCGGCGATCACCGTGGCACCCAGGCGGTCGGCCATGGACACAATGGCCTCGAGCAGCACCGAGCGCACGCGGCTGCCCTGCGCCTCGTGCACCAGCATGCGGTCGATCTTGATGAAGTCCGCGCGCACCATGGCCAGTGTGGCCAGGCTGTTGAAGCCGGCCCCCATGTCGTCGAGCGCAATGCGCAGGCCCTGGGCGCGCAGCGCATCGCAGCGCTCGGCCAGTTGCGCCGCATCCACGCGCTCGCTCTCCACCACCTCGATCACGAGGTCGCGCCGGTCCAGCCCCAGCTCCCGCATCCATGCCGTGAGCTGCGGCAGCCAGTCCTCGTGCAGAAGCGTGGACGGCATCACGTTGAGGAACAGCGGCACACCGGGCGCAATGTCGCGTGCCTTGCGCTGCAGCGCCTCGTGCTGGGCCGCCAGGTCCAGGTCATCCTGGCGACCGAGACGGTGTGCGAGGCTGAAGGCATCGTGGCCCGAGAGCAGTTGCTGATCGGGGGCCCGCAGGCGGCACAAAGCCTCGTGCGCGAACACCTGGCCGTTGTTGCCGATCTCGACAATGGGCTGGAAATGGACCTCGATGCGCTGGCCTATGTCCTGCAGCATCCACGGATAGCGCAGCCGCGCCACGAGGGCGTTGAACGGCACAGCCGCGTCCAGCAGAAAGGTGGACGAGTTGCGGAACGTGACGCCGTTGGCCTCGGGGTTGTAGATGGGCACGGCCAGCGTACCGGCCAGCGTCTGCGGGTCCGTGGCCTGCTCCAGGCGCGCGAGCAACTCGCCCAGACCGTCGCCCGGGATCTCGGTGAAATGCCACACCTTGGGCGCCACCCGCTGCGCGCCCAGGCGCTGCCAGGCCGGCGGTGAATAGTGGCCCTCGTACTTCAGCAACAGTTCCATCTGCGGTCCATGCCTCCAATCGGGCAGGACCCAAGCAAATAGCAGGCCGCGCATGCATGCACCTCCATGGTGCACTCCTACTCGGGCTTGCGCCTGGCGCGGGGGTGGGCCGCGTCGTACACCCGGGCCAGGTGCTGGAAGTCGAGGCGCGTGTAGACCTGGGTGGTCGTGATGTTGGCGTGGCCCAGCAGTTCCTGCACGGCGCGCAGATCCCCGCTCGACTGCAGCAAGTGGCTCGCGAACGAGTGGCGCAGCATGTGCGGGTGCACGGGCGTCGTGAGGCCCGCGAGCTGGCTGCGCTGGCGCAGCCGCGCCCACACCGACTGGGCCGTGAGCCGCACGCCGCGGCGCCCCACGAACAGCGCGGCATCGGGCCCTGCAGGGAAGGGCTGGGCACGAACCCCCAGCCATGTGCGCACGGCCTCCAGCGCCGCGCTGCCCACGGGCACGCTGCGGCGCTTGCTGCCCTTGCCGAACACGTGGGCCTCGCCCGCCTCCAGGTCGATCCAGCCGCGGCCCTGGCGCTGCGCCTCGGCACTGGGCGCTGCGTCCAGCCCCACGAGCTCGCCCACGCGCAGGCCACAGCCGTAGAGCAGCTCGA
>JASLFM010000573.1 GCA_030150585.1 Acidovorax sp. | reverse complement strand
ACGCATATCTATGCCCACACGCCCAACCCTGAAGTCTCGGCGCACGATGTTGTGAATTACCTCGACACCATTGCAGCACTCCGGGTCGCCTGACGGCATTCGAAAAGCGCAGAGGCCAACAGGCAGTCTGCGCACCATTGCTCCCAAGACGGCTTATGAGAAGCGCGGCCTGCGCTTCTCCATCATGGCCGCTAGTCCCTCGCTGAAATCCGGGCTTTGCATGCATTGCGAAAACGCCTCACCTTCCTGCGCGATCTGAGCGACGAGCGTGTTTCCTGCGGCGGCACGTAGCAGTCGCTTGGTGTGCCGTAGCGCCAAGGACGCACCGCTGGCCAATTGCGTGGCACGGGAACGAGCCACCTCCATCAGCGAGCCCTTGGGGGCAATCTCGTTGATGAGACCGCAGGTCAATGCATCCCGCACATCGACCATCGTGCACAGCAAGCTCATTTCCAGCGCCTTGCGTTGCCCGACCCAACGCGTCAATAGCCAGCTAGTGCCGGCATCCGGAGACAGGCCAATGGCCGGGCTCCCGACGGAGAAACGCGCACCCTCTTCGGCGATCAGGATGTCGGATGACAACGCCAGGCCGAGGCCTCCACCCGCAACCATGCCCTGCACGGCACAGACAATGGGAACCGTGCATTCTGACAGCGCCACGATGGTGTCGTTGACGGTGCGGACCAGCTCCAGCGTTGCATTGCGATCGCCGCGCAG
The DNA here is from genome assembly GCA_030150585.1 of Acidovorax sp. Classification (GTDB taxonomy): domain Bacteria; phylum Pseudomonadota; class Gammaproteobacteria; order Burkholderiales; family Burkholderiaceae_C; genus JASLFM01. Next base: position 9,950 of record JASLFM010000573.1, on the reverse strand, counting down.
CGCCGACAGGTCGCCCCCTGCCATGAAGTTGCGCCCCGCTGCGCTGATGAGCAATGCGCGTACTCCTGGGGTCGACCTGGAGTTCAGCACTGCGGCTTGCAGTTGATCGGCGAATGCCTTGTTCGCGGTGTTGCCAGCCTCGGGGCGGTTGAGTTCGATGTGGAAAACGCCGTCGCGGAACGATTCATTGACGAGCTTCGAATCTGTCCCCGCCGGTGATTCAGTGGATGAGGTCGCACCCATGTCAGCCCGCCTTGCCCTGTTCGACCACAAAGCTCACAACCGTGCCGAACGATCCCCCGATATTGAGCGTCTGCATGCGACGTGCATCCGGGATCTGCATGGCACCTGCCTTTCCTGTGACCTGGCGCGCGCAGTCCAGCACCATGCGAACCCCTGTTGCACCCACCGGGTGACCGCAACCGATCAGGCCTCCGCTCATGTTGACTGGGCAGCGTCCACCGCGCTCGATGCTGCCGTCCTCGACCGCTTGCCAGCTTTGGCCCGGCGGAGTCAGCCCGAAATGGTCGATCGCGACATATTCGGTAGTAGTGAAGCAGTCGTGTGTTTCGATGCCATCCAGATCCTGGGGCCCTGAAATGCCTGCTCGACGCCATGCGTCCTCGATGGTCTGGCGTACGTGCGGAAAAACGTATTCAGAGTCCTTGCTCAGCTCAAACTTGTCCTTGAGCTTCAGGACCGAGTTGCGATGGCCCCAACCGGTGATGCGCGGAACGTCTTCGAGCTCCATGCCATGGTGCTGGGCATACTCACGCGCGAATCTTTCGGATGCAAGGACCACTGCGGCGGCGCCATCGGTCACCTGGCCGCAATCCTGCCTGCGCGTGCCGGGTTCGATGAGCGGGTTGGCCTCATCGTCGTCGGTGAAGCTCAATTCATTGAATTGCCAATTGCGGGTCTGCGCCAGCGGGTTCTGTCTTGCATGGCCGTAGTTCAGCTCGGCAATGCGATTGAGGTATTTGCGATCGAGGCCGTAGCGCCTGTCATATTCCGCGGCGACGGCTCCAAAGGCTGCAGGCCACATGAACTGGCACTCGATGTCCTCGTGCCCTTGCCACGACGCGGCATTCTGGTTGCGCGAGGCTTCATGCCCCGAAGTATTCTTGAACTCCTCCACCCCCAGGGCCAGTACGCAGTCGTAACGGCCCGACTCGATCTCTGCCATTGCGCTCAGGATGCCGAGCGATGACGAGGCGCATGCGCCTTCGTGGCGCATCGCGGCCACGCCATGAAGCTCGGGCACCACCTGAGCCACCATCGAGCCTAGATGCGCCTGCTGACGCTGCAGCTCGCCAAAGGCATTGCCGACATGGATGCTTTCGATCTCGGATGCAGACACCTTGCTGGCGTCAAGGGCCCCATTTACCACCTCACGGACCATGTCCGAGATGTCCTGCCCCTGGCGCGACCACGCCTTGGCGAAGTCGGTCTGGTAGCCGCCGAGTACATAGGTTGCTTGTGTCATTCCTTGAGTCTCCTTGTCATTCATAACGCGTCAGGTCGCCTGTTCACCACGCAGCTCCGACGCATCGGCCCAGCACGCATGCGTTCCACTGCTGATGCGATGCGGAAGCATGATGCGCGCGACGGGACCTTTGGATATATCCTTGGCATCGAGCACGATGCACTCAGAGCGATCGGCATTCATGTCGGTGACAAAGCTCACCACATAGCCATCGTCCTCGGCTTGGGCATCGAATGCCGGTGCCATCGGGGATTCGCTTCCGAAGCGGCCTTCCCCAAAGCGGTATTCCTGCGTCTGGCCGGTGGTGTGGTCGAAGCGCTGGATACCATCGAAGAGAAAGTGCCGTGGGTGGGCAATCATGCTGTAGGCATACCGATACGGCTTTCCCCAGTAGCTCGCATTGATCATTCCGAACTCCAGGTGCTGGTCAAAAAGGCGTCGCTCCCTGACCTTGCCCGTCCGCAGGTTGAAGCGCCATTCGTAGAGCGTGGGACCGTAGCGGTCGGGACCCAGGGTCGCACCTGTGTTGTCATACCCCAGCTTGGGCATGGGGTGCTTCTGGTGATAACCGTGCAGCACGACCTCTTCACCCTCCTCCCATGCGTTGAGCCAGTGCAGAACGTAGGTGGGACTGGCTTCGAACCACTTCACACCAGTCTGCGCTGCGTGGCGGCGTGGCACGATGGCGAAACGGCTGGGCTTGTTCTCGTAGAAGGTCAGCTTGTGCTTGCCCTGCGAAAGCAGCGACTCGTCCCAATGCAGTGGGAAGTCATTCAGAATCGCATAGTTCTCGGTGAACATCATGTCGTGCGGCAAGCGCGGCCCCGGCAGCGGCACGGGGACGTAGTGCACCAGCTTGTCAAGGGAGTCGACCTCGCCGTAGTACATGTAGGGTGCATTCTTGCTGTAGTTGAAGAACAGCAGATCGCCGGTCCTGGGGCATACCTTGGGATGTGCGGAAATGCCGTTGTCCTTGAGCACCTTCGCGCCCCACTCGGAGACACCCAACGGCTCCAGCGTGCGCGCATCAAAGCGATAGGGCTCACCGCATTGGTAGAACGTAGTCAGCGCCGAGCCCGCATGCACGATGACGTCGGTAGCGGACGTGTCCTTCAAGCCGCCGCGTGCACCCCAGCCTTCGCGCTGCGCGATCCTCGGGTTGTCGATCAGCCCTGCATAAAGTGCATGGCCTGCTTTCTGCTCCTCTGCAAAGCCCTTGGTGCGAAGAAAGCGGTTGCGATATTCCACCTTGCCGCTCCTGAAGCTAAGCTGGTGCAACATGCCGTCCCCGTCGAATGCATGGTGCACGCCCAGCGGCTCATGCACGGGGTTCTGCGTGTTGCGAAGATAGACTCCGTTCAGGCGTTGGGGAATCTCGCCGATCACCTCCAGGTCGGTGGCGGTGCATTCCACATAGTTCGGTGCAAATGGGCCGTGCATGAACGGATGGTCCCAATGCGTGATGGTGGGCTCGATACGCCCGACGATTTCTGTGTGCATGAATGTAGTCCCAGGCTCGTGAAAATTCAAACCGCGTAGCTTGTGAACCGCGAGCGGGCAGCAAGCCATTCCCGCTCAAGCCGATCGACCACGTCGGACACGCGTTCGACCGCCTTCACGGCCCCCACGCCCTGTCCCGCCGCCCACACATCCTTCCACTTGCGTGCTCCCAGCGAACGATTGCTGTCATAGGAGCGCTCTGGTGCATCCGGCATGTTGTCCGGATCAATGCCATTGGCACGCAGCGATGGCTTGAGCCAGCTTGCGTTGCTGCCCGTGATTCCCGCGCTGACCAGCAGATCTTCGGTGCTCGCGGCAACCAGCATGTCCTTGTACGCCTGCTCGGCCATGCTTTCCTGCGTTGGAATGAAGCGCGTGCCCATGTAGACCAGGTCTGCACCGCAAGCGATTGCCCCAGCCACGCCCTGGCCATCGCTGATGCCACCACCCACGATGACGTAGCCGTCAAAGATCTCCCGCACTGCACTCACGAATGCAAACGGTGACAGATGCCCCGTATGGCCACCTGCACCCGCACAGATGCACGCCAGCCCATCGACGCCTGCCGCCGCTGCCTTTTCGGCCAGGCGCAGGCTGATCACGTCCGCGATCACCAGACCTCCGTAGCCGTGCACGGTCTCCATCACGGGCTTGGGGCTGCCAAGCGCCGTGACCACGATGGGCGGCTTGTACTTGGCGATCAGCTTTAGGTCGTCCTGAAGACGCGTGTTCGACGAGTGGGTCACCACGTTGGCACACCACGCTCCAATGGTGCTGGGGTCCTGCTCATCCCGGGCGCGCTGCAGTTGCTCGGTGATGCTCTTCATCCACTCATCGAGCATGTCGATGGGGCGTGCATTGGGCGTCGGGAACGCACCGACAATGCCGGCCTTGCATGCGGCCACTACCAACTCCGGTCCCGAGACCAGAAACATCGGAGCGGACACCACAGGGACGCGCAAATTGAGTTTGCGCGCCAGGCTGGGCTTGTGCGAAGCGGTAGATACGGCTCCGTCAGTTAAATGATCTTTGTACATACCGTCTCTCACTGCTAATCTTCGATCTTGAATCCGGAGACTTCAACCACCTGCTTCCAGCGCATGTTTTCTTTGCGGATGAAAGCGGCGAAGTCCTTGGAGGACATGGGAATGGGCTCGAAGTCCATGTCGCGCCATTTGGAGCGGATGTCGGTGGAACGCAGGATCTTGCTGATTTCCTCGTTCAGGCGATTGACCACTGCATCGGGCGTGGAGGCCGGCACTGCAAGCCCGGACCAGATATCGATGTTCAGCTCGGGAAGCCCCTGTTCCGCAAACGTGGGGACATGAGGCAGGAGCTCGGAGCGCTTGACGCTGCTGACTCCCAGCACCTTGATCTTGCCGGCCTCCACCTGCTGCTTCACCGCGATCAGCGGCAGGAAGGCAGCGTTGACCTGCTCGCCGAGCAGGTTCTGAACTGCAGGCGGCGTGCCGTTGAAAGGCACGTGCACAAGATGCAGGGCCAGCTTCTCGTTGAGGATGACGCCGGCAAAATGCGAGGAGTTGCCTGCCGTGAAGGAAGCATAGGTCACAGGCGTTTTCTGCGTCCTGGACCAGCACGCAAGCTCCTCCACATTAGTCGCAGGAACCGTCTTGTTGGCCGCCAGCACCAGCGTGGAACTCAGGAAGCCGGTGACAGGCTTGAAGCTCTTCTCCGCATCGTAGGGCAGCTTCTTCTTGAAGGTGTAGGGATTGATGGACAGCATGCTGGTGTTCACCAACAGCAGGCTGTAGCCATCGCCCGGAGCACGTGCCACGGTCTGTGCGGCAATGATGCCTGCGCCACCGGGTTTGTTCTCGATGATCATGGGCTGACCCGTGTTCTTGCGGAACTCTTCGGCCACCTGACGCAATGCATTGTCCAGTGTATTTCCGGCAGCAAACGGCACATAGACATGGACCGGGCGTGCAGGAAAGCTGTCATCCGCGCCAATGGCTGCGCCACTCACCGCGCATCCAGCAAGCACGGCGATAGCACCCAGCGCTACATTTCGGCGTGATTTGAAGTTCATCTATTTAATGCTCCGAGTTCAGCCTAAGATGCGTACGCCCATGGACGCAGCAAGCAGAGCAGGCTGTTCAAAGGGCAGCATGTGTCCTGTGCGTTCAACCACCAGCAACTGCGCTGAGGGAATGGTCTTTGCAAGCTCCTGCGACAACGCCAAAGGTGTGATCCGGTCTTCCTTGCCGCAGATGATGTGCACGGGAATATCCAGCCTCCGAAGCCGGTCGCGATGGTCGCTGCGCTTCATGATGGCCCGCGTCTGGCGAATGGCCGTGGAGGCGCCCAGCTTGCGCATGGATCCCACCACCGCCTGCAGTTGCTCTGTCGTCTTTTCGAAAGTTCCCCAGCGTGCTGTGTTCTGGATGGCCTTCTCAAAATCGCTCTCGAAGCTGGCGATGGCCTTCTCGCGCAGCGGCGCACTGGCATCGCTCTCCGGCAGCGCCGACGTGGAGAGCAGCCAGGCCTCGCGAATCGGGTACTTCTGGTCAGCCAGCATTTCCAGTGCCACGTAGCCACCCATGGAGAAGCCTGCAATGTAGAAAGGGGTACCCGGAGCAACCCCATCAAGACATCTCCAGGCGTCACGCGCCATATCCTGGATGGTGGATTGGGTCAGCACATCGCCGATCACCACACGAATCGAGTCACCTGCTTTCATCGAAAGCACCTCGATCACACCATCCCAGATATCGTTGCCGTTGAGCATTCCGGGGATCAGCAGCAGCACCGCCTTCGGCGCTGCACCGGCTTTTCCTTTGTGCAACTCTTGGGTCGCTGCATTCATGGTCTTGTCTCCTTGTTGCTGGCTCTTGCATCAATCAGTGGGATTGAGCAATGCCGCTTTTTCCTGCATCTGCTGACGCAGCACCCGCTTGAGCACCTTGCCGACAGGGTTTCGAGGAAGCTCGTCAAGCAGTTCGATGCGCTCGGGGAGCTTGAAAGCGGCCACCTTGCCGACGTTCTTCAGATAGGTGACCAGTTCCTCCAAGTGCACGCTTCGAGCCGGATCCTTGGGCACAACGACGGCGCAGACCTTCTCACCAAGCACTTCGTCAGGCCACCCGATGACGGCGACCTCCCGTACATCGGGATGCGACAACAGCAGGCTTTCGACTTCTTCGCACGAAATATTCATGCCGCCCCGCACCACGATGTCCTTGCATCGGCCTGCAAAGCGGTAGAACTGCTGACGATCACCCGCGATTTCGAACAGGTCGCCGCTGCGGTAGTAGCCTTGTTCATCAAACGCGCGCTTCGTGACCTCGGGACTGTTGTAGTAGCCGGAGAAGATCATCGGCCCCTTGAAGCGCAACTCGCCCACCTTGCCGGGCTCGAGGATTTCCTCGCCCGTGTCCACATCCACCAACCGCGTGGAAACCTTGTTGGAGTGCAACGCTTTCCACCCATAACCAGCCACGCCGACACGGGGGAAATAGTTGGCACGCTGGTGCGGATCCGGCATGTCCTGGGGAGTGGACGAAAGCGCAGCACCTTCGTTGGAGCCAAAATAGTTGATGACTTCGATGCCGTAACGCTGCGCAAACTGCTCCAGCAGCCAAGGCGCCAGCGGACCACCACCCGAGCCGATGCGCTTGAGGCGACCCAAGTTCACCCCTTCGAGCAGTTCGGGAGCCTTGAGCAGCATGCTGAGTACGGCTGGCGCAGCCACTGTGTAGTCGATCTGGTTCTCCTCCAGTTGCTGGATGAATACCTTGAGATCGAACGGATGATGATGATGCAGTCCGCCGGCAGTGAGGAGCCACGCCATCAGGCTGGTTGAGATACCGGCCATATTCACGAACGGGAACGGAATGACCATCTGCGCTCCCTGTTGCATCTGCCCGGCGTCAATCACCCCCGCACCCACGATCAGCCATTGGTTGTGGCTGCGTGGAACGCCCTTGGCGCGCGCTTCGGTGCCTGAAGTCCAGCAGATGGTGAGCACATCGTTGGCGGTCAGGTGGATGTGCTTCATATGGGCCTGCATCTGCACGTCATCCCACGCTCCAGTCTCGCCAAGCATCGCGTCCAGATTCACGACCTTCTGAGGCAGTGGCAGATGCGAGCCATCCGTGTACGACCAGATCCACTTCACGGAAGGCAGTTGCTCCAGCATGCCGGCAATTTCCTGCGCGACCTGATGCCTGCCCAGGCGCTGCGTGGTGATCACACCTTTGGCCTGCGTGCTTTCCGCCACGTATTCGATCTCATGTGCACGGTACTGCATGGGAACAGGCGACACGACGACCCCTGTCACCGCACAGGCCAGATAGATGGCATGCAGCTCCACGCAGTTGGGAAGCTGGACGACAATCACATCGTCCTTGCACAGTTCTTGCGCCTGGAACAGCGCACACATGCGGCCCACCTGCTCACGCAGCTGTCCCCAGGACCAGCGCTGCGGCTGCTTGCCGAACAGCTCGGAACGATTCGGCGGATCGGACACCGCAAACGTATCCGCCTGGCGCGCAGCCGTATCCAGAAAAATGTCACCCAATGTCTGCGTGCCCCACCACCCCTTGGACACGAACTCATCGATGGACTTTTGGTCTACCAGAATCATTTTTCACTTCCACTTGTCAAGATTGGCCTGGCTCACATAGGTCGCATGGAAGCCATGCGGCACCCGGCGCGGCAAAAGAACACGCGCAATCGGCCCCTGAGCCATCCGGCCATCCTTGGCATCGAAGATTTGCACCTCGGACTGGCTCGTCTTGGGGTTCCAGACGAACATGACGAGGTAGCCGTCGTCTTCCGATGTACTGTTATCTCGCGGCGCGAAGCCGGCTTCGTTGTAGAAGTACTGGGGCCCGGCGCTGTAGGCTATGTAGCCGCCGGTTTCCAGGTCGTATTTCACGAGTCCCGGGAAGCGCGGCTCTTCGCGTCCGCCCTGCGGAAAGATCACGTGGTACGACCAGCGGTTCTTGCGGCCTTGATAGGCGCTGTTGATGACCGGGAACTCGGTGTTGAGCACATCGTCGATCACGCGCTCAGACGTCTTGCCGGTTTCTAAGTTAAAGCGCCATTCGTACAACTGGAAATCACGCTGACGCAGATGAATGGTTTTCTCAAGCCGCGCGGCATCGAGGCTTCCGTCCTCCTTGGTGTGCATGCGATAGGGCGTACCGACCATGACGATCTCGGCCCCCTCCTCCCAGGCATTCACCACGTGCAGCATGTAGGTCGGATTGGCATCGAACCAGCGGATGTCCGATGCGTTGCCGTAGCGGGGAACCACGGCAAAGCGCGACGGCTGATCGGCAAAGAAGCGAACCTTGTAGCGGCCCAGCTTCAGCGCCTCGGGGTCGGGACGCAGGGGAAAGTCGTGCAGGATCGAATAGTGCTCTGTGATGGCCATGTCATGTGGCAGACCGGGACGATTCATGGGCACATCGATGAGGTGGCAGAGATTGCGCTTGGCATCGACCACGCCGTAACGCATATAAGGCGGTTTGGTGTCGTAGTCGAAGAACATGAATTCGCCCGAGTGCTCATCGGGGCGGGAGTGCGCGGAAAGACGATCAATGCGACTTTCGACATCCACGCTGCCCACGGTATCGAGTGATGTCGGGTCCACGGCATAGGGCCGCCCGGAGCGGTACCACATCGCCACGAGTCGGCCGGCATGAAACTTCACATCGGTGTTGGCGGTGTTCTTGAGGGGCTGGTCCGGGGCATCGACACGCGGGGCCTCCTTGAGACCTTTCCACAGGGATCGCCCTGCCCTCTGCTCCTCCATCAACCCGTCGGTCCGAACCCATCTGTTGCGATAGCTGACCTTGCCCTTGTTGAAATGCACTGCGTGCAGCATGCCGTCGCCGTCATACGCGTGATAGCGCCACTCCGGTTGATAGTAGGAATTCGGCCCATTTCTTACATACAGGCCATTCATGTCTTGCGGCACCTCGCCGATCACTTCAAGCTCGTCCCATTGATCCTCCTGGTGAACCGGTGCGTTGTTGCCGTTCAGTGCCGGGATATCGTGGACTGGCAAATCTGCTACACCCATTTGCATGTCTCCTGTTTGTCGCCCGTCAACCGAGCTCCAAATCAGTGTAGAAGTGGTGACGAGAATGCAGCTTTAGAATTTCGATATTTCATATTTCATATCAATATTTCAAAACCTATGGAAAACACTTGGAACCGATGCGTGCCCACGGGGTTAGAGGAATACGCTGGAGACAGGCAGTTCGCAACGACGCTCGCACGCGGGTTAGAGCTACTGCATTGCTTTACGCCCGAGCGCCCCATCCTCGGCAACAGCGAGATGGCCAGCATGCTGAATCTGCCGAAGGCGACGATCTCGCGTCTCACCTACACGCTGACGTGCCTTGGCTACCTCACGGGAACCGAGTACTACGGCAAATACCAACTTGGCCCCGCCACCCTGTCCTTGGGCTATCCGCTACTGGCCCAATTCACGATTCGTCGCAGCGCTCGTCCCCTGATGATGCAGCTCGCAAAGAAGCTGGGGTGCAACGTGTCCATGGGAATCCGGGATCGACTTTCAATGGTCTACATCGAAGTCATGCGCGCCACCTCCGGCGTGGTGTACTCCCACGACGTGGGTAGCACTCACCCGTTGCTCGGCACCTCAATTGGTCGGGCCTACCTGCTTGGATGCACTCCGTCAGCCCGGGAGTCGCTGATCAATCAGGTAAAGATCAAAGAGCCTGACCAATGGGAACGCTATGGAAAAAAGGTACTAGACAACTTTCAGGAATTTCCACAGTACGGTTGCTGCACAGCCATCGGAGAGGTGGTGCCAGACGTGCAGGCAGTCGCCGTTCCACTCGGGCGAATTCATGGGATCGACGTAGCCGCGATGAGTTGTACCTTCCAAGGAAGATCCTTGAATATCCATTGGCTTCGTGAGGAAGTCGCACCGCAACTTCAAGCTATCGCACGAGAAATCACTTAG
>JASLFM010000459.1 GCA_030150585.1 Acidovorax sp. | reverse complement strand
GGCAAGACGCTGGCCTGCTGCGCCACGCTGCAGTGCGATGCGACCATCGAGGCCGACATCGACGAGGAGCCCGATGCCGAGATCATTCCCGTGCGCGACTTCGCGGCCACGGTGGAGCGCATCGAGCGCCTCACGCCCACCATCAAGGCGCTGCACCTGCTGCTGGACAAGCCCATCCGTTTCCAGGCGGGGCAGTACGTGCAGCTTGAAATACCGGGCCTGGGGCAAAGCCGTGCCTTCTCGATCGCCAATGCGCCCGATGCGAACAGCGAGTGCGCCCGCATCGAGCTCAACGTGCGCCACGTGCCCGGCGGCGCCGGCACCACCTGGCTGCACGAGCAGCTGCAGGAGGGCGCGCGGCTGCGCCTGGCCGGGCCCTATGGGCGCTTCTTCGTGCGGCGCTCGGCGCGGCTGCCCCTGCTGTTCCTCGCGGGCGGCTCGGGGCTGTCCAGCCCGCGTTCCATGATCCATGCGCTGCTGGAAGAGGGGGGCGACGAGCCCATCACGCTGGTGTATGGCCAGCGCTCGCGCGAGGAGCTGTACTACGACGCGGAGTTCCGCGCGCTCGCGCGGCAGCACCCGCGGTTCACCTACGTGCCCGCGCTCTCGGCCGAGCCCGAGGGCTCGGTCTGGGACGGCGCGCGTGGCTTCGTGCACGAGGCCGCGCAGGCGCACTTCGGCGGCAGCTTCGCGGGCCACAAGGCCTACCTGTGCGGCCCGCCGCCCATGGTCGAGGCCTGCATCGCCACGCTGATGCAGGGACGGCTGTTCGAGCGCGACATCTACACCGAGAAATTCCTCTCGGCCGCCGATGCGCAGGGCGCGCGCAGCCCGCTGTTCAAGCGCGTGTAGCGAGGACTCCGCCATGTGGATGAACCAACGCCCCACAGTGAACGTGCAGGTCGCGCAGACCGGCGACTGCTATGCCTGCGCCACCGACGAAAGCCTGCTCAAAGGGATGCTGCGCCTGGGCCGCAAGGGCATTCCCGTGGGCTGCGTGAACGGCGGCTGCGGCGTGTGCAAGGTGCGCATTGTCGAGGGCGGCGTGCAGCCGCTGGGCCCCGTGAGCCGCGCCCACGTGAGCGTGGACGAGGAGGCCCAGGGCTACACCCTGGCCTGCCGCGTCGCGCCCACGGCCGCCGTGCGACTGGAGGTCAGTGCACGCCTGGGCAAACCCTTTTCCCGTTCGGGCGCCGGTGCCGCGCCCGCTGATTTTTCATTGACGACCCCACCCACCAAGGAGACATGACATGGGCGTACTACGCATAGGCCACGCGAGCCTGAGAGTGATGGACATGGCCGCTGCCGTGCAGCACTACGAGAAAGTGCTGGGCATGAAGACCACGATGCAGGACAAGGCCGGCAACGTGTACCTCAAGTGCTGGGACGAGTGGGACAAGTTCTCGCTGATCCTCACGCCCTCGGACCAGGCCGGCCTGAACCACGTGGCCTACAAGGTCAAGGACGATGCCGACCTGGATGCCTTGCAAAAGCGCATCGAGGCCTGGGGCATTGCCACCACCTGGCTGCCCGAAGGCTCGCTGCCCGCCGTGGGCCGCATGCTGCAGTTCAAGCTGCCCAGCGGCCACGAGATGCGCCTGTACGCGCACAAGGAGTATGTGGGCACGGACGTGGGCACGGTGAACCCCGACCCCTGGCCCGACGGCATCCGCGGAGCGGGCGCGCACTGGCTCGACCATGCGCTGCTGATGTGCGAGATGAATCCCGAGGCGGGCGTCAACACCGTGGCGGACAACACGCGCTTCATGGCCGAGGCGCTGGACTTCTTCCTCACCGAGCAGGTGCTCGTGGGCCCCGGCGGCAGCATCCAGGCCGCGACCTGGATGGCGCGCACCACCACGCCGCACGACATTGCCTTCGTGGGCGGCCCGCGCAGCGGCCTGCACCACATCGCGTTTTTCCTCGATTCGTGGCACGACGTGCTCAAGGCCGCCGACGTGATGGCCAAGAACAAGGTGCGCATCGACGTGGCACCCACGCGCCACGGCATCACGCGCGGCGAAACCATCTACTTCTTCGACCCCAGCGGCAACCGCAACGAGACCTTCGCGGGCCTAGGCTACCTCGCGCAGCCCGACCGCCCCGTGACGACCTGGAGCGAAGACAAGCTGGGCAGCGGCATCTTCTACCACACGGGCGATCTGGTGCCGTCGTTCACGGACGTCTACACCTGAGCGGGCGCACGACCATGCACAAGGACTACAGCATGCAAAAACACATGGCCATCGCCGCGCTCGCCCTGGCGGGCGCGCTGACCGGGCCGGCGGCGCGGGCCGACGGCCACTACGTGCCCGGCGTCGAGGGGGTGCAGGCGGCGAGCGTGCCGCCGCCCGGTGTCTACTACCTGGGCTACCTCGTCAACTACAACATCGACGACTTCCGCGCGCCCGGCACCAGCGACAACCTGCCGGGCCACAACCGCGGCACTGTCACGGCCCTGGCCAACCGCTTCGTGTGGATCACGCCGCACAAGCTGCTGGGCGCCGACTACGGCATGGAGGCCATCGTGCCCGTGGTGCGCACCTCGCTCACCATCAACGCGGCCGGCATCGCCGACACCCGCTCGGGCGTGGGCGACGTGTACCTGGGCCCGCTGGTGCTGGGCTGGCACGGCCCGCAGTGGGACGCCGTGGCCGCGGCCGGCATGTGGTTCGACACCGCCAGTACGAGCTACCCGGCATCGCCGGGCAAGGGCTTCAAGAGCACCATGCTCACGGGGGGCTTGACCTACTACTTCGACGGCGCGAAGACCGTCTCGGGGTCCGCGCTGATGCGCTTCGAGCGCAACGGCAAGACCGGCGCGGGCTTCCGCCCGGGCAACCAGGTCACACTCGAATGGGGGCTGGGCAAGTCCTTTGGCGGGTGGCAGGCGGGTGTGGTCGGCTACAGCCAGTGGCAGACCAGCGAGGACAGCGGGCCAGGCGCCAGCACCAGCAAGGCCTCGCGCCATGCGCTGGGCGCCGAGCTGGTCTACCCCGTGCCCGGCGCGGGCCTGTTCCTCAAGGGCGCGTTCTACAAGGAACTGCGCGCCGAGGCGGGCACGGGCGCGCAGCCCAAGGGCTCGCTGCTGCGCTTCACGCTCGTGAAGGCCTTCTGATGGAGGACCGCATGCCCCGCACCTCCGCCGCCGCGCTCAGCGTGGCCCAGCCCGTCATCGACGCACCGGCCGCGCTGCGTGCCGTGGAGGCCGCGGTGCGGCACGCCACGGCGCTGGGCGTGCGCGTCAACGTGGCGGTGGTCGACGCGGCCGGCGTGCCTGCCGCCTTCGTGCGCATGGCCGGCGCGCCGCTGCACTCGGTGGACATTGCCACCGACAAGGCCTACACCGCTGCGAGCTTCGGCCTGCCCACGGGCGCATGGCACGCGGCGCTGGCCTCGCACTCCGAGGCCGTGCGCGAGGGCCTGGTGCTGCGCCCGCGCTTCGTGGCCTTCGGAGGCGGTCTGCCGATCGTGGAGGGCGGCGCGCGCATCGGCGGCATCGGCGTGTCCGGCGGCAGTGAAGCACAAGACGAAGCCATCGCCCAGGCCGGCCTGCGGGCCCTGGGCCTCGTGCCCGATGGGCCGGGCCGGGCGGATGCGCACTGACCCTGCGGAGCTGAGAAATGTCTACTTCCCATCCTGATGGCGCAGCGCCACACAACCCGGAAGTCGCGCACGCCATCGTGGCGGCCGGCATCCGCACCAACTACCACGACATGGGCAGCGGCGACCCGGTGCTGCTGATCCATGGCTCGGGCCCGGGTGTCTCGGCCTGGGCCAACTGGCGGCTCGTGATGCCCGCGCTGTCCGAGCGCGCGCGCGTGATCGCGCCCGACATGGTGGGCTTCGGCTACAGCGAGCGGCCTGAGGGCTTCGCCTATGGCATGGACGCCTGGGTGCGCCAGGCCGTGGGCCTGCTCGATGCGCTGGGCATCGAACGCGCGGACCTCGTGGGCAACTCGTTTGGCGGAGGCCTCGCGCTGGCGCTGGCGATCCGCCACCCCGAGCGGGTGCGCCGCCTGGTGCTGATGGGCAGCGTGGGCGTTCCGTTCCAGATCACTCCAGGGCTGGATGCGGTGTGGGGCTACACCCCGTCATTCGAGAACATGCGCGCGATCATGGACTGCTTCGCCTGGGACCGCGCGCTGGTGAACGACGAGCTGGCGCGGCTGCGCTACGAGGCCAGCATCCGCCCGGGTTTCCAGGAGTCGTTCGCGGCGATGTTCCCCGCGCCGCGCCAGCGCTGGGTGGATGCGCTGGCGAGCGCGGAGCAGGACATCCGCGGCCTTCCGCACGAGACCCTGATCGTGCATGGCCGGGAGGACCGGGTGATCCCGCTGTCCAACGCCTACACGCTGGCCGAATGGATCGCAAAAGCGCAGCTGCATGTGTATGGCCGCTGCGGCCACTGGACGCAGATCGAGCACGCGGCGCGCTTTGCACGGCTGGTCGGTGACTTCCTGGCCGAAGCCGCCGAGGCGTGAGCGCATGGATGCCTCGCAACAGCCCCAGGCGGGCGCCGCGGCATGCTTCATGCGGCCCTGGCGCCTTGCCGGGCGGCGAAGGACTGCACGACCCGCAGGAAGGCGGCCAGCACCGGCGAGTTGTCGTCGGTGCGGTAGAGGCAGCACAGGGCGATATCGTGCAGATGGCGCGAGCGCAGCGGCCTGTAGGCCACGCCGGGCAGGCGCAGGCTCATGGCGGATTGGGTCGTGATGCAGCAGCCGAAGCCACTCGCCACCAGAGCCACGCAGGTCAGCACGTCCTCGACCTCCTGGGCCACCTCGAGCTGCGCGCTTTCGCGCGCGAAGGCGCTGGCCACCTCCTGCGCCAGCCCGGGCAGGGGGGCGTTGGGGTACAGGATCATGGGAACGCCACTGAGATCGCGCAGATCGATCTGCGCGCGCGCGCTCAGCGGATGCGTCTCGGGCAGGCCGACCACCAGCGGTTCGCGCAGCACGATCTGGACGCCCAGTCCGGGCTCCGCCTGCACCAGCCGGTTGAAGCCCACGGTGATGCGGCGCTCGCGCAAGGCCTGCAGTTGCTGGGCCTTGGTCATGTTGTGCAGCTCCAGGCGCACGGCGGGGCGTTCGCGGTGGAAGTCCGCCAGCAGCCGCGGGATCACGTCGAGCACGCCCGAGCCGAAGATGCCGACGTCGAGCCGGCCGATCAGTCCCTGGCCGGCCAGCCGGGTGCGCTCGCTGGCGCGCTGGGCCAGCGAGAGGATGTTGGGCACCTCGTCCAGCAGCGCCTGGCCCGCCGCCGTCAGTTCCACGCCCTTGGGTGTGCGCAGGAACAGCTCCGCGCCCAGCTCTTCCTCCAGCCCCCGGATCTGCCGCGTGAGCGGCGGCTGGGCCATGTGCAGCCGCTGCGCCGCGCGGCCGAAGTGCAGCTCCTGGGCCAGGGCCAAAAAGTATTTCATCTGCCGCAGGTCCATGGGCTCCTTTGCTTTCTCATACCGAGAGGGTATTGAGTTTAGAAAATTTGGTATTGGACAGTATGAAGTCGGCCGCCTATCGTTGCCTTCATGGCTGTGTGGACGCGGCAAAGCATGCCCCGAGAGGCGGAGACATATGACCCACTGGACTTTTTCCCGACGCGGCGCCTCGTGCGCCGCTACCCCGCCGGCTGGCTGCCGGGCGCACCGATGAGAGTGTGCAGCCCGCAACGGCCCACCCACCAATGAGAGAGTGACATGCTAGCCAATCAGATTCTGAACTTCATCAACGGCGAATTCGTGGCCACCGGCAAGTGGTTCGACAACCGCACGCCGACCACCAACGCCGTGATCGGTCAGGTGGCGGAAGCCGGCCAGGCCGAGGTCGATGCCGCTGTGTCCGCTGCGCGCGCGGCGCTCAAGGGCCCCTGGGGCCGCATGCCGCTGGCCCAGCGGGTGGAGCTGCTCGAAGCGCTGGTGGCCGAGATCACGCGCCGCTTCGACGAATTCCTGGAGGCCGAGTGCGCCGACACCGGCAAGCCCCGGAGCCTGGCCTCGCACATCGACATTCCGCGCGGCGCTGCCAACTTCAAGGTGTTCGCCGACGTGGTGAAGAACGTGCCCACCGAGTTCTTCGAGATGGCCACGCCCGACGGCCGCGGCGCCATCAACTACGGCTACCGCAAGCCCGTGGGCGTGGTCGGCGTGATCTGCCCATGGAACCTGCCCCTGCTGCTCATGACCTGGAAGGTGGGCCCGGCGCTCGCCTGCGGCAACACCGTGGTGGTCAAGCCGTCCGAGGAAACCCCGCGCACCGCGGCCCTGCTCGGCGAGGTGATGAACCAGGTTGGCATTCCCAAGGGCGTGTACAACGTGGTGCACGGCTTCGGCCCTGGATCGGCCGGTGAATTCGTCACCAGCCACCCCGGCATCGATGCCATCACCTTCACCGGCGAGACGCGCACCGGCGAGGTCATCATGAAGGCCGCCGCCAAGGGCGCGCGCCCCGTGAGCCTGGAGATGGGCGGCAAGAACGCCGCCATCGTGTTCGCCGACTGCGACTTCGACGCCGCCATCGAGGGCACGCTGCGCTCGGCCTTCGTCAACAGCGGCCAGGTCTGCCTGGGGACCGAGCGCGTCTACGTGGAACGCCCGATCTTCGACCGATTCGTCGCCGCGCTGAAGCAGCAGGTCGAGGGCTGGAAGATCGGCCTGCCCGAGGACGCCGACACCAAGCTGGGCCCGCTGATCAGCAAGGAACACCAGGCCAAGGTGCTTTCGTACTACCGGCTGGCGGTGCAGGAGGGCGCGACGGTGGTCACGGGTGGCGGCGTGCCCGACATGCCCGGCGAGCTCCAGGACGGCTGCTGGGTGCAGCCCACCATCTGGACCGGCCTGCCCGAGACGGCGCGCGTCATCAAGGAAGAGATCTTCGGACCCTGCTGCCACATCGCCCCGTTCGACAGTGAAGAAGAGGTGCTGCAGAAGGCCAACGACAACGAGTATGGCCTGGCCACCGCCATCTGGACGCGTGACCTGGCGCGCGCGCACCGCGTGGCGCAGCGCATGGAGGTCGGCATTTCCTGGGTCAACAGCTGGTTCCTGCGCGACCTGCGCACGCCGTTCGGCGGCGCCAAGCAGTCCGGCATCGGCCGTGAGGGCGGCGTGCACTCGCTGGAGTTCTACACCGAGCTCAAGAACGTCTGCATCAAGCTCTGACCATCACAAGTCAAATCAGCCTCCAGCGTCCTTCCAACAAGCGCAAACAGCTACTTTTTACATAGCAGAGACATGGCCATGACCCCCCAACAGATCGAGCAGCTCGGCGATGAGCTGTACCAGGCCCTCGCGGGCTGCCAGGTGGTAGAGCCTTTGACGGCCCGCCATTCCGACATCACCGTGGACGACGCCTACGCCATCCAGCAGCGCATGCTCGCGCGCCGCCTGGCGGCGGGCGAGAAGGTGGTGGGCAAGAAAATCGGCGTGACCAGCAAGGCCGTGATGGACATGCTCGGCGTGTTCCAGCCCGACTTCGGCTGGCTCACCGACGGCATGGTCTACAACGAAGGCCAGGCCATTCCCGCCAACACCCTGATCCAGCCCAAGGCCGAGGGCGAGATCGCCTTCGTCCTCAAGAAGACGCTCAAAGGCCCGGGCGTTACCGCCGCCGACGTGCTGGCCGCCACCGAGGGCGTGATGGCCTGCTTCGAGATCGTCGATTCGCGCATCCGCGACTGGAAGATCAAGATCCAGGACACCGTGGCCGACAACGCTAGCTGCGGCGTCTTCGTGCTGGGCGACCGCCTGGTCGATCCGCGCGACGTGGACCTGGGCACCTGCGGCATGGTGCTGGAGAAGAACGGCGACATCGTCGCCACCGGCGCGGGCGCCGCGGCCCTGGGCCACCCGGCCAACGCCGTGGCCTGGCTGGCCAACACCCTGGGCGCGCACGGCATTGCGCTGGAGGCCGGCGAGGTGATCCTGTCGGGCTCGCTCGGAATCATGGTGCCGGTGACCGCCGGCGACAACCTGCGCGTGACCATTGGCGGCATCGGTGGCTGCTCGGTGCGCTTCATCTGAGACAAGGAAATCCCATGACCAAGAAGATCAAGTGCGCCCTGATCGGGCCGGGCAACATCGGCACCGACCTGCTGGCCAAGCTGCAGCGCAGCCCCGTCCTGGAACCTGTGTGGATGGTGGGCATCGACCCCGACTCCGATGGCCTCAAGCGCGCCCGCGAGATGGGCATCAAGACCACCGCCGACGGCGTGGACGGCCTGGTGCCGCACATGAAGGCCGACGGCGTGCAGATCGTGTTCGATGCCACCAGCGCCTACGTGCACGCCGAGAACTCGCGCAAGGTGACGGAGCAGGGCGCGATGATGATCGACCTCACGCCCGCGGCCATCGGCCCGTTCTGCGTGCCGCCCGTGAACCTGAAGGAGCACATCGGCCGGCGCGAGATGAACGTGAACATGGTCACCTGCGGCGGCCAAGCCACCATCCCCATGGTGGCGGCCGTGAGCCGCGTGCAGCCGGTGGCGTACGGCGAGATCGTGGCCACCGTCTCCAGCAAATCGGCGGGCCCGGGCACGCGCAAGAACATCGACGAGTTCACGCGCACCACGGCCGGCGCCATCGAGCGCGTGGGCGGGGCCAAGAAGGGCAAGGCCATCATCGTCATCAACCCGGCCGAGCCGCCGCTCATCATGCGCGACACCGTGCACTGCCTGACCGAGGGCGAGCCCGACCGCGAGGCGATCACCCAGTCCATCCACGCCATGATCGCCGAGGTGCAGAAGTACGTGCCCGGCTACAAGCTGGTGAACGGGCCCGTGTTCGACGGCAACCGCGTCTCGGTCTTCCTGGAGGTGGAGGGCCTGGGCGACTACCTGCCCAAGTACGCCGGCAACCTGGACATCATGACCGCCGCCGCCGCGCGCACGGCCGAGATGTTCGCCGAAGAAATCCTGGCCGGTTCGCTCACGCTCGAGCCCGTGGCCGCCTGATTCCCAAGGAACCCACCATGACACTCCAAGGCAAGCACATCACCGTGCACGACATGACGCTGCGCGACGGCATGCACCCCAAGCGCCACCTGATGACGCTCGAGCAGATGAAGAGCGTGGCCCAGGGCCTGGACCGGGCGGGCGTGCCGCTGATCGAGGTGACCCACGGCGACGGCCTGGGCGGCGCGTCGGTCAACTACGGCTTTCCCGCGCACAGCGACGAGGAATACCTGGGCACCGTGATCCCGCTGATGAAGCAGGCCAAGGTTTCGGCCCTGCTGCTGCCGGGCATCGGCACCGTGGACCACCTGAAGATGGCCCACGGCCTGGGCGTGCACACCATCCGCGTGGCCACGCACTGCACCGAGGCCGACGTGAGCGAGCAGCACATCACCATGGCCCGCAAGCTGGATATGGACACCGTGGGCTTTCTGATGATGGCGCACATGAACAGTGCCGAAGGCCTGGTCAAGCAGGCCAAGCTCATGGAAGGCTACGGCGCCAACTGCATCTACGTGACCGACTCGGCGGGCTACCTGCTGCCCGACCAGGTGAAGGAACGCATCGCCGCCGTGCGCGCCGCGCTCAAGCCTGAGACGGAGCTGGGCTTTCACGGCCACCACAACCTGGCCATGGGCGTGGCCAACAGCATTGCGGCCATCGAGGCCGGCGCCAACCGCATCGACGCGGCCGCCGCCGGCCTGGGCGCGGGCGCAGGCAACACGCCCATGGAGGTGCTCATCGCCGTGTGCGACCGCATGGGCATCGAGACCGGCGTGGACGTCTGGAAGATCCAGGACGTGGCCGAGGACCTCGTGGTGCCGCTGATGGACTTCCCCATCCGCATCGACCGCGACGCGCTCACGCTGGGCTACGCCGGCGTTTACGGCAGCTTCCTGCTGTTTGCCAAGCGCGCCGAGAAGAAGTACGGCATTCCCGCGCGCGACCTGCTCGTGGAGCTGGGCCGCCGCGGCATGGTCGGCGGGCAGGAAGACATGATCGAAGACACCGCACTGACCATGGCGCGCGCACGCGGCCTGCAGGTCAGCGCCTGATTGGAGCCGCACCCATGGCACTCGCAAAAAGCACCATTGCACAACTCGCCGAGCACCTGGAGAACTGCCAGCTGCAGGCGCAGGACACCCCCAAGATCACCGACGACCACCCGGAGATGGACTGGGACGACGCCTACGCCATCCAGGACGCCATCCTGGCGCGCAAGCTGGCGCGCGGCGCGCGCGTGGTGGGCCTGAAGGCGGGCCTGACCTCGCACGCCAAGATGCGCCAGATGGGCGTGACCGACCCGGTGTTCGGCTTCCTCGTCGACGAGTACGCCGTGGCCGAGGGCGCCGCGGTGGACACCCGGGCGCTGATCCACCCCAAGGTGGAGCCCGAGATCGCCTTTGTGCTCAAGCGCCCGCTCAAGGGGCCGGGCTGCCACATTGGCGCCGTGCTGGCCGCCACCGACTTCGTGATGCCCGGCATCGAGGTGATCGACAGCCGTTACCGCGACTTCAAATTCGACCTCAAGAGCGTGGTGGCCGACAACACCTCCGCCGCGCGCTTCGTCGTGGGCGGGCACGCCCTGCGGCCCGAGGCGGTCGATCTGCGCACCGTGGGCCTGGTGCTGGAAAAGAACGGCCAGCCCGTGGCCCTGGGCGCCGGCGCGGCCGTGCTGGGCCACCCGGCCGCGGCCATTGCCATGCTGGCCAACCACCTGGGCCGGCGCGGGCAGGAGATTCCCGCCGGCAGCGTGATCCTGTCGGGCGGCGCGACCGAGGCGGTGGCCGTGGCGGCTGGCGACAGCGTGTGCCTGCGCGTGCAGGGCATGGGCAGCGTGTCGCTGCGCTTTGCCTGAGCCGCTGGGCCTTCCTCACATAACGACAACAGGAGACAGAACCGTGCAACGACGTGATTTCATGACCGCCAGCGCCCTGGCCACCCTGGGCGCGGCCCTGCCGGCCGGCGCCTGGGCGCAGGCCGCCTACCCTGCCAAGCCGGTGCGCATGATCGTGCCCTTCCCGCCCGGCGGGCCGACCGATGTGATGGGCCGCACGGCCGCCAAGGCCATGGGCGACAAGCTGGGCCAGCAGTTCGTGGTGGAGAACAAGGCTGGCGCGGGCGGCAACATCGGCACCGACGCTGTGGCCAAGGCCGTGGCGGACGGCTACACCATCGGCCTCACGGCCATCAGCAGCCTGGCCATTGCGCCGCACCTGTACGCCAGCGTGCCGTTCCATGTCGAGAAGGACTTCGTGCCGATCTCGCTGGTGGGCACCACGCCCTGCGCGCTGGTGGTCCATCCCAGCGTGCCGTTCAACGACCTCAAGGGCCTGGTGGCCTACGCCAAGGCCAACCCCGGCAAGCTCAACTACGCCACGTCGGGCATTGGCACCAGCAACCACCTGGCGACCGAGCTGCTGCAGTCGGTGGCGGGCATCCAGCTCACCAACGTGCCGTACAAGGGCTCCAGCCAGATCGTGCCCGACCTGCTGGCCGGCACCATCACCATGAGCATGGAAAGCTCGCTGGCCACCACCTTGCAGCACATCAAGGCGGGCAAGCTCAAGGCCATCGCCGTTACCTCGCCGCAGCGTGCCAAGGCCCTGCCCGACGTGCCCACGGTTGCCGAATCCGGCTACCCCGGCTTCAGCGTGGAGACCTGGTTCGGCCTGGTGGCGCCCGCAGGCACGCCGCAGGCCGTCGTGGCCAAGCTGCAGGGCGCCTGGGAGGCGGGGGCCAAGACGCCCGAGGCGCAGCAGGCATTCGACAACATCTCGGGCAACCTGCGGGTCACTTCGCCGCAGGAATTCGCCGAGTTCATCCGTGCGGAGAACCGCCGCTGGGGCGAGCTGATCCGCAAGCTGGGCATCAAGGCCGATTGAGCCCCTTCACACAGCGAGACACCCATGCCATTTGCACAGATCTACATGATCGAAGGCCGCACCGAGGAGCAGAAGAAGGCCGTCATCGAGAAGGTGACCCAGGCCCTCGTCGATGCCGTGGGCGCGCCGCCCGCCAACGTGCGCGTCTGGATCCACGACGTGCCCAAGGAAAACTGGGGCATTGCGGGCGTGAGCGCCAAGGAACTCGGGCGCTAGCGGAGCGTCAGGTCCCGCCCACGTAGGGGTTGCTGCGCCGCTCGCGTCCGAAGCTGCTCTCGGGGCCGTGGCCCGGGATGAACACAGTCTGGTCGCCCATGGGCCACAGGCGCTGGGTGATGCTGTCGATGAGCTGCTGGTGGTTGCCCTGCGGGAAGTCCGTGCGGCCGATGCTGCCCGCGAACAGCACGTCGCCCACGAAGGCGCGGTCGATCTGCGGCGCATGGAACACCACATGGCCCGGCGTGTGGCCGGGGCAGTGGCGCACCGTGAGCGTCTCGCGGCCGATGGCGACGGTGTCGCCGTCCTGCAGCCAGCGCGTGGGCGTGAAGTGCTGGGCGGGCGGAAAGCCGAACATGGCGCTTTGCTGCGGCAGCGCGTCGATCCAGAACTGGTCGCCCGGGTGCGGGCCCACGATGGGCAGCTGCAGGCGTGCGGCGAGTTCGCCCGTGCCGCCGGCGTGGTCGATGTGGGCGTGCGTGAGCCAGATGGCCTTGAGCGCGAGGCCACGGCGCTCGACCTCGGCCAGCAGGGCGTCGAGATCACCGCCCGGATCGATGATGGCGGCTTCCATCGTGGCGTCGCACCACACGATGGAGCAGTTCTGCTGGAACGCAGTGACGGGGTGGGTGTGGTAGTGCAGCATGTGGGGCGGTATTGTGGGCCATCCCCTGGCGGCCGCCCCACCGCAGGGGATCACTGGTTGGTGGCCGCCAGCACCTCTTGCAGATCGGTCAGCCCCTGCAGCACCTTGTCGATGCCGTCTTGCCGCAGCGTCTTCATGCCTGCGGCGAGGGCCGCGTCACGCACGTCCTGGGCCGAGGCGCGGTGGCGTATCAGGCTGCGGATCGTCTCGTCGCTGAGCATGAGCTCGTGGATGCCGAGGCGGCCGCGGTAGCCCGTGCCGTCGCAGTGCGTGCAGCCCACGCGCCGCCACAGGCCCGGGCCGCCGGGCTCGGCCGACAGCGCGTGCCGCCAGCGCGTGGTGAGGGCGGCGCGCTCCGGCGCACTGGGCGGGCTGGACTGGCTGCTGGCGAGGTATTGCACGGCGAGGTCGTCGAGGGCCTCGGCCGTGGCGGGCACGCGTTCGCGGCAGTGGGTGCACAGCCGCCGCACGAGGCGCTGCGCGAGGATGGCGAGCAGCGAGTCGGAGAAGGTGAACGGGTCCATGCCGATCTCGAGCAGCCGCGTGACGCTCTCGGGCGCCGAATTGGTGTGCAGCGTGGACATCACGAGGTGGCCCGTGAGCGATGCCTCGATGGCGATGCCGGCGGTTTCCTCGTCGCGCATCTCGCCGATCATGATGACGTCGGGGTCGGCGCGCAGGAAGGTGCGCATGGCGGCCGCGAAGGTCCATCCGATGCGCGGATTCACCTCGACCTGGCGCAGTCCTTCCTGCGTTATTTCGATGGGGTTCTCGGCCGTCCAGATTTTGCGCTCGGCCGTGTTGATGTCGCGGATCACCGAGTGCAGCGTGGTGGTCTTGCCGCTGCCCGTGGGGCCGCACACGAGGATGAGGCCGTAGCTTTTCCTCGCCACGCTGCGCATCTGTGCGAGGTGGGTGCCGTTGAGCCCGATCTCGTCGAGCGGCAAGGGTTTGTGCTGCGCGAGCACGCGCAGCACCACGTCCTCGAGCCCCTGGTGGGTGGGGATGGTGACCATGCGCAGCTCGACCTTGGAGCCACCGAAGCGGGCAAAGTCGATCTTGCCGTCCTGGGGCTTGCGGTGTTCCGAGATGTCGAGCCCCGACATGATCTTGAGCCGTGCCACGAGCGCGTAGCGAAAGCGCGCCTGCAGCTCCAGGCAGGGCTGCAGGTTGCCGTCGATGCGCAAGCGGATGCGCACGTTGTTCGGCGCGGGCTCGGTTTCCACATGGATGTCGGAAGCGCCCTGGGCGATGGCCTCTTCGATCACCGAGTTGACGAGCCGCACCAGGGTGTTGTCCGACTCGCTCACGGCCGCATCCGCGCGCTCCACGGCAGGAGCGGCGGCGGATTTGTCGAGGTCCACCGCCAGGTCGCGGGCCTTGGCGCGCGGCGCGGCCCCGCCCTTGTCGCCCGCGAGCACGCGGTAGGCGCGCTGGATGGCTGGCGCGAGCGTGCCGGGCGCGGCGAGCACCGGCACGATGCGCCGCTGCGTCATGAAGCGCAGCTGGTCGAGCGCACGGCGGTCCCAGGGATCGTCCATGAGCACGACCACCGCGTCGCCGCGCAGCATGAGGGGCAGCACCCCATGCTGGTCGGCTGCGGCACGGGGCACCAGCGCGAGCGCGCCGGGATCGGGTGTGAGCAGGGCCGGGTCCACGGTGTGCTCGCCGAGCCAGGCGGCGATGCCGTGGCGCAGCTGTTCCTGGGTCAGCACACCCGAGTCCACGAGCATCTGGCCCAGTTGGCGGCGCATGCCGCCGTGCAGTTCGCGCTTCTGGGCCTGGAGCGCATTCTGCAACTGGTCGTGCGTTACGAGGCCGCTGTGCAGCAGGGCCTGCCCCAGGTGGCGCATGGGCTGGCGCGAGGCGGCCGGGCCGCCCACGAGGGCCCACAGGGCGTCGTGGTCCGCAGGGCGCTGGGCGTGGTTCGGCGACGGGTCAGGAAGTGTCATGGGAGCGACCGTGGGCGGTGTCCCATTATGTGAAGGGTGTTACGGCTTGTCACGCGCCGCGTGCGGGCGCGGCGGCGGGCTACAGCGCCATGTCGTAGCCGATCGTGATGGGCGCGTGGTCCGAGAACTTCTCGCCCTTGTAGATGGCCTCGGTGCGCGCGAGCTGTGCAAGGGCCGGCGTGGCCAGATGGTAGTCGAGCCGCCATCCTACGTTGTTCGCGTAGGCCTGGCCGCGGTTGCTCCACCAGGTGTAGGCCGTGTCGGTGGCCGTGGGCTGGAGCTGACGGTAAACGTCGATCAGGCCGCCGCCCGGATCGCTTGTGTGTAACAACTTTGTCATCCAGGCCCGCTCCTCGGGCAGGAAGCCGCTGTTCTTCTGGTTGCTGCGCCAGTTCTTGAGGTCGATCTGCTGGTGTGCGATGTTGATGTCGCCGCAGAGGATGAACTCGCGCGCGCCCTTGAGCTGCATGAGGTGCGGATGGAATTCGTCGAGGAAGCGGAACTTGGCCTGCTGGCGCTCCTCGCCCGAGGAGCCACTCGGGAAGTAGGCGCTGATGATCGAGAGCTTGCGCGTGGGCGTGTCGAAGCGCAGTTCCACGTAGCGCCCCTCGGCATCGAACTCGGCCGAGCCGTAGCCAATCACCACGTCGCTGGGCTCGTGGCGCGTGTAAACGCCCACGCCCGAGTAGCCCTTCTTGGCGGCGAACTGGAAGTGGCCCTTGAGGCCCGCGATCTCCTCGAAGCGACCCGCCATGTCCGGCGCCTGGGCCTTGATTTCCTGCACGCAAATACAATCCGGCCGGGTCGCCGCGATCCAGGCTTCCACGCCTTTGGACGCGGCCGAGCGGATGCCGTTGAGGTTGAGGCTGGTTAACTGGAACAAGGATGAAGCCATGGTGGTAGAGAACGCGCAAGCGGTGCGACAAGGGGTGGAACAAGGCCGGCTGGCGCAGGAATTCGTGCGGTTCGCCGTGGACGCGGGCGTGCTGCGCTTTGGCGAATTCAAGACCAAGGCGGGCCGCATAAGCCCGTATTTTTTCAACGCCGGCCTGTTCGACGACGGGGCCAAGATGGGAACGCTGGCCGAATTCTATGCAAAAGCCCTGCTGGCGAGCGGCATCGAGTTCGACATGGTCTTTGGCCCGGCCTACAAGGGCATTCCACTCGCTGCGACGTTGGCCGTGGAGCTTGCCCGCCTGGGCCACAACGTGCCCTTCGCCTACAACCGCAAGGAAGCCAAGGACCATGGCGAGGGTGGCACCCTCGTGGGCGCGCCGTTGAAGGGCCGCGTGCTGATCGTGGACGATGTGATGTCCGCCGGCACGGCGGCGCGCGAGTCGATAGCGCTGATCCGCGCCGCAGGCGCCACGCCCCATGCCGTGGCGATCGCGCTGGACCGCCAGGAGAAGGCCACCGAGAATGGCCAGGATGTCGCGCACAGCGCGGTGCAGTACGTGCGCCACCAGCTTGGCCTGCAGGTTTGCGCTATCGCCAAGCTGGCAGACTTATTGCTGTACTTGGAGCAGAGCAGCGGGGACGCCATGCGTGCCCACCACGAGCGCGTGCTGGCCTACCGCCAGCGTTACGGAGTCGAAGGGGGGCTATCACTTGAACACAAGGGCGTGGAACATCGGTCGTAGCGTGCTGGTGCTCTGGGGGCTGGTGGCCGGGACCACGGGCGGCAGCGCGTGGGCACAGGCGCCGGCGCCTGGGGCCGGCATCTACACCTGTGTCGACGCCAAGGGCCGGCGCCTCACGGCCGACCGGCCCATCGCCGAGTGCACGGACCGCGAGCAGCGCGTGCTGGGCCCCACGGGCACCGAGCGCCAGCGCGTAGGCCCCACGCTGACCGAGCAGGAGCGTGCTGCGCTCGAGGTGCAGCGCCGCAAGGAGGCCGAGGAGCGCGCCCGCGTGGCCGACGAGCGCCGCCGTGAGCGCGCGCTCATGACGCGCTACCCCGACAAGGCCGCCCACGACGCGGAGCGTGCCGTCGCGCTGGAGCAGGTGGACCAGATCACCGTGGTGGCCGAGAAACGCATCACCGAGTTGCAAGAGCAGCGCAAGAAGCTCCATACCGAGATGGAGTTCTACAAGCGGGACCCCAGCAAGGCCCCCATGACGCTGCGCCGCGCGCTGGCCGAGAACGAGGATGCGCTCGCCGAACAGCAGCGCTTCGTGGCCGGGCAGGACCTGGAAAAGCGCCGTGTGAACCAGCGCTTCGATACCGAGCTGGCCGAGCTGCGCCGGCTTTGGGCCACGCGCATGGGGGTGCCGATGGTGGCGCCCGCCGCGGAGCAGGGCGCGAAGCCCTGAGCCACCCCCCCGGCCTTCGGCTTTACTGCGCCGCCAGGCGTGCGCGCAGCAGATCGTTCACCTGCTGCGGATTGGCCTTGCCCTTGCTGGCCTTCATGGCCTGGCCCACGAGGGCGTTGAACGCTTTGTCCTTGCCGGCCTTGAACTGGGCCACGTTGTCGGGGTTGGCGGCGATGACTTCGTCGATGATCTTTTCCAGGGCGCCCGTGTCGTTCATCTGCTTGAGGCCCTTGGCCTCGATCACTGCATCCACGTCGCTCGCGTCACCGCTCCAGAGTCCGTCGAACACCTGCTTGGCCGCGTTGTTGCTGATGGTGCCGTCGCTGATGCGCTGGATCAGCGCGGCCAACTGCGCGCTGCTGACCTTGGCCTGTTCAATGCCGATCTCTTCGCTGTTGAGGCGGCGCGAAATTTCGCCCATGATCCAGTTCGACGCCAGCTTCGGGCTCCCGCAGGCCTGGGCGG